>JAIDEF010000299.1 GCA_029054965.1 Eubacterium sp. | reverse complement strand
TAATTTGTTTAATAAGGCTGACACCGGCATTGTTTACAAGCACATCAATACTGCCCATTCGGTAAAACACCTTTTTGATATCAACAATATTCTGCAAATCACATTTAATTGCAGTAACACCGTCAAAATCAGGTGCGGTTTTATTATAGGTTATATAAACCTCATAGCCCTTTTTCTTAAACAGCAGTGCACAGGCTTTTCCTATTCCTGTTGCCCCTCCTGTAATTAACACCTTTTTCATATAATCACCATTTACATATTAACATATGACAGAAGCTTTTTCAATTAATATACTGTTGTTTTTTTATTCAATATAAGCTATAATTAATATATTCATATTTAAGAGGTGTATTATGGACAAGGATTTTTACACAATAAGTGTTTATGTAGATGAAAATGAAAATATGATTGGTATCCCCTGCGGAGAAAGCGATAAATACGGCATTGCCGATATTGACAAGGTTGTTCTTCTCAAGGCTCCGTACAGCGACACACAGCTTGAGAGCTTTATTGAGGAGGTTATATCCTACTGCTACACAAAAAAGCACAACGATAACTCCCCTCTTTCAACCATTGAAAAATACACTAAGAAAAAGGGTTTTGTTAACGCAACGGCAGATTACACGCTGCTTTCTATTGTAAAAACAAAAGACAGCTATTCACTTATGCCGACCTTCAATGACTATGAAAAAGGTCCGCTTGCTATTGATGACGACGAGCATATTCTGCTTAACCCCTATAAAAAGGGTGAAATGGCAGAGGTTATCAGAGGATACATTGAGGTTTATGTAAAAGCCAATATGTTCTATAAGGAAATTCAGGAGCTTGAGGAAGAGAAAAAAGCTAAGGAACAGTAAATGAAAAGCTTTATAATTACCGATAAGGATGCCGGTGGCAGGGTTGACAGGTTTATCAGCAAAACCTTTGACAGGCTGCCAAAATCCTTAATGTATAAGGAAATAAGAAAAAAGAATATCAAGGTTAACAAAAAACGCTGCACACCTGAGCAGGTATTAAACAGCGGTGATTTGCTTGAACTTTACTTAAAGGATGACGTACTTGAAATAAGAAAAAAGCACTACGATTTCTTAAATGCATCAACAGATTTGGATATAATCTATGAGGATGAAAACATAATTCTTATTAACAAGAAGGTTGGTGTGCTTTGTCACCCTGACGGAAAGGATTATATTGACAACATTGTTGCACGGCTTAAAAGATACCTTTATGACAAAAAGGAATGGGATCCGGAAGCATCAACTTTTACCCCTTCTCTTGCCAACAGAATTGACCGAAACACAGGCGGTATTGTAATTGCCGCAAAAAATTCACAGGCGTTAAAAATTATCAATGATAAAATCAAAGCACGTGAAATCGAAAAATATTATCTAACTGTTGTTCACGGAAAAATGAGCAGACCAAATGAGCTGCTGAGTGCATATCTTACAAAAAACGAAAAGAAAAATATGGTCACTGTAACAGATAATCAAGTACCAAACTCAAAAAAAATCATTACTGAGTACACTGTTCTTGATTATTATCCGAATGCTTCACTGCTGGAGGTTAAGCTCCACACAGGAAGAACACACCAGATAAGGGCACACCTTGCACATATAGGTCATCCCCTTTATGGTGACGGCAAATATGGTAAAGAAAAGGGCAGGTACAGGCAGGCTCTCTACAGCTACAAGCTGCATTTTGATTTCAGCGACGAAAATGTATTGAGTTATCTTAACAGCAAAACCTTTCAGGCAAATAATATTGAATTGCTTGATGATTATAAGGAGAGAAAATTCAAATGAAAGACAAATTTTTAAGAATACTTTCACCAATCACACTTGCAGTAGTTGCAATACTTGATGCTGCTGTTATCGGCTATGGAATTTATGCAATAAAAAGGCTTATTGCTGTACAGAACACAACAATAATTATTTTTGCTGTATGCGATTTTGCTGCACTGATAATTGCGGCACTGGTTACAAAAGAGGTGCTTTCAAACGGCGTTAAATTTTATAGTGATGAAATGGAATTTACAGGTCTTGATAAGGACAGCATTTTTACATATGCAGATATTGAAAGTGTAACAACAGAAAAGGACACCAAGCCAAGCTTTGTCAAAAATTTTATTGACCGACAATCAAAGGTTATTTTAAACTTAAAGGATGAACGAGTTATCACCATTGACATAGGATTAACCACAAAAAACGGGCTTGCTGCAATTGAAAAGGAAATCAATGAAAGAATAAGCAATGCATAAGCAAAACTCCCGATACACAAATGTGTATCGGGAGTTTTTAATTTATTTTGTTGCTGTTACCTCAAATCTAATAAATATTCACCGGTATAGGAATCAACAAGATTTCCGTCCTTATCCCAGCTTACACTAGTAGCATCGAAATAGAAATTGCCATCCTTGTCAACTATACCGCCTGACATTGCACTGAAACAAATTGTGCTGTTATCTTCATTTTCATATCCGGCAGCATCAAAATAGAAATACCCATTTGTATCAACATATGAATAACTTGACATATAGTTTTTTCCGTCGCTGCCAACAAACTCATAATTTTCATAATCATAGGTATATGTATTATTCTGCTTGTCATAATAAACCACTGCCAAATCTTCGGTATATTCTTTGCCCTCACGGTCATAATAAATGGTTTTACCATCTACATCATAGCCATAATGAAAGCGTTCATCATAGTCAAAATCATCATACCAATTATCAACATCGCCGATAATACTGCCCTTAATACCATCAATTGCACCATCAAGGGTATTATCTACTATAGAAACAGCATTGAAAGCAAATCCAAATATGCAGGCAACAGAAACAACATATGAAACTATAGAAACAATAAGACAGGTTTTGCTGTTATTTGAATATTTCTGCTTTTTCTCAATCTCGCAGGGTGTGAACATATTGCCGCCGCAGCCTGCACAATAATCAACCACATCTGAAAGAGTTGCACCGCAGTTATCACACTTTTTATAATTTTCTTTTTCCTCACCATTTCTCACACAGGCATAAATAATGGCAGCAGGGACTGGGAAAAGCAATGTAAGAACCATCCACATTGCACGCCTTTTAATTCCCTTTTCCTTGCAGTCAAATCCAACAGCAAGCATCAGGCAAATCTGAAAGCCGTAAACAAAAATAATGCTGACAATTAATGTAAGATAGAACCACATAACATTTTGCATAAGCTCTGAAAACATATTCATAATATCTCCTCCTAACTATAATATATAGAATGGACATCAATTTGTCAATAAAAAAGAGCGGCAAAATACCACTCTTTTCGTTTCTGTCTTTCAACAGCCTTTATTTAGTTTTCGTCAAGAACTTTTAAAGTTTTCTTTTTCTTAATAACGCAGACTGCTGCGATTGCGACTGCAAGAACTGCTGCACCTGATACGGCAGAAATGATGATGATTTTATTGTTGTCATTTGCTGGTGTGTCGGATGTTACTGATGTTTGAACAGGAGCACCGATACCGCCAATAGAATCTTCAGGAATATTTTCGTAAACCTCTTTGTCAGCATCTACTATGGTTTTTATTTCGTCATAGGTATAAAGCTTATCTTTTTCAAGTATCACTTGATAATCAAATGTTTCTTCTAAAGTACCTGTTTCGGCACCATATTGTTCTAATACTAAAATTCGTGTATCCTCAGGATTATCATTACATATTATAGCGGCTAAACTGATATGACTGCAAATACCTCCTACAAAATACACTTCTGAATTTTTGATATTATTCTTTTCAAGCACTGTCTCTACAGTGTTTTTGTAATCAATATTACCAGGTCGGATTCCTTTCACGGAAATAAACCATTTTCCTACTTGTTCTTGAACAAATTCTATATCATCTTCTGATAAATGCTTTTTATCTTCATCTGTAAGAGGTTTTCGTATTTCTAATGTTGATAATACTGTTACATCATCGCAAGGTATGGGCAACAGATAAACTACATCTTGATTTTCTGTATATTCTTTCATTTGACTTTGATTTAATCCTTCACTCTCAAATAAATTTGTAAAATGAAATCTTCTAATCATTTTGTTGTAATCAATATCATTACTGTTAATTGAATTCTTCAATTCAATTTCTAACATACTGTTAACTGAATTTAAAATATAATCTTCTCTTTCAACTACTGTTTCATCTACTGTTTCAGAACCTACTATTGTATTTGCAAATACAGGAGTACAGTTTAATAGAATCAAGCATGCTGTTAAAATTGCAAATATTTTACTTTTCATATTTTTCTTCCTTTCAATACGCAATAACAATTGACGGACAATCACTATAGCATTCAAATTATGTGCCGACAGTATGCTTAGTCCACCACTTTCCGTTACTTTCTTTATTTCCATATTTCCCCTCTTTCTATAGTATATTATTTTCACAAGCTTGTCAAATCATTTTTCACCCATACTTTTATATATCAATAATTAATTTTCTTTCTATTATACAAGTGTCAAAAATAGATAGAGATGTTGCAAAGAATGAATAAAAAGTTGAGATAATAAACAAATGCCAATAAAAAAGGCTATGCTGTTTAAAGCATAGCTTTTTTAAATTATTCTTCGTTAGTTACTTTTGCCGTTTTCTTTTTCTTAATAACGCAAACTGCTGCAACTGAGACTGCAAGAACTACTGCACCTGAGACGGCAGAAATGATGATGATTTTATTGTTGTCATTTGCTGGTGCAGTTGCGTCAACTGCGGTTGGAGCAGAATCACCATATCCAATATATTCTTTTGAACTGTTTTGAATATCCTTTTCTTCTCGTTCTGTTATGGTTTTTAATTCATAACAGGTATACAATTTATTATCATCAAAAGTAACGCTATCATTCTCTTCAACTTTACTTTCAAATTGTTTTAAAATTTTTATCTGAGTATCTGCTGGATTGTTAGTACATATTACAGCAGCTAATCCAATACGGTTACTAAGTGCACCTACAAAGTAAATAGTGGCATTTTCTATATTATTATCAACAAGTGTTTTTTCAATTTCACCTTTATAATCAACAATTTCAGAGTACACCCCTACAGATTTAACAACCAATTCACCTACTAATAATTCATAATTGTCGATTTCTTCTTGAGTGAATTTTTCTCTTGCTTCATCGGTTAACTCAGTTCTTTCTGATACTGTTGCTAGAGCTGTTTTACCATTATCATAAATAGGGATATAATATGAGTGTTTAGCATCTTTTATATAATTCTGCATTTTCTCATTATCCAAATCGTTATCTTCAAGTATTTTTCTCATATTTGGATAAACTTTTATAATCTTTTCATAGTCTATATCTTTACTTTCTACAGATTTTATTTCACCGGTAGGTAATGCATTATTAAAATCATTAACAATGTACTCTTCCCGTGCCTTTATTTCTTCTAAATTTTCCGAATCAACTAAATAATTAGTATTGGCAAATACTGGTGTACTGTTTATTAATAACAAACAAGCTATTAGTATTGCAAGCATTTTGTTTTTCATTTTTTCCTTCCTTTCAATATGCAATAACAATTTACGGACAAATCACCATAGCATTCAATTATGTGCCGTCAGTATGCTTATACCACCACTTTCCGATACTTTCGTGATTTCCATATTTCTCCTCTTTCTATAGTCTATATTTTCACAAATTTGTCAAATCATTTTTCTCGGCTAATAGGCTCAAAATAATTGATATTTTCTTTCTAATATATAAGTGTTAAAAAATAGGCAAAGTGTTGCAAAGAATTTATAAAAACTAAAGCAGCAGACAAGTGTCAATGAAAAACGGCTATGCTTTAATAAGCATAGCCGTTTGGGTTTATTCCTCGTTATTTACTTTTTCGGTTTTCTTTTTCTTAACAATGCAGACTGCTGCAACCACAATTGCTAAAACAGCAACACCTGATACAGCAGAAATGATGATAATTTTGTTGTTGTCGGTTGTTGGTACGGATGTGTCAACCGAGGTTTGAATAGGTGTTGCATCATCACCATATGTTCCTTCCGGGAAACTTTTTATTTCCTCTGCATCCTGTTCGGCAATTTCCTTGATTTCGTCAAATGTATAAAGCTTGTCATTGTCCAGTTTGGAACTCTGAAGAAAAATTTTAGCTTCTTCATTGTTCTCCGGACATATGACTGCCACCAATGTATTTAATCTTATACTTGTAATACCACTGAGTATATAAACATTTGCATTGTTAATATTATTGTCCTGAAGCATTTTATTAACCTTGCCTATATAATCATATTCTTCTGTACCAAAGCTAATAGATGACACAATCCATTTTTCAAGATTGTTTTTACGAAATTCAAGAACATCAGTCGGAAGATTGTTATTTTCTTCATCAGATAATTCTTCAATTTTATCCAATATCATTTCTACATTTTTTCCATTACAATAAATAGGCATAGTATAATCATATTCTTTGTTATCAACAAAGTTTTGCATTATTTCATTGTTTAATTTGTCATTATCCAATATCTCCGCACTTGAATATACTCTATATATTTTGTTGTAATCAATATCGCTATTGTTAATAGGCTCAAAATCTTCGATTTCTGTATAAGAATTTACGTATTCTACAATATAATCCTCAACTGTTTTAATTTCTTCTATATTATCACTACCGATAAAAGTGTTAGCAAACACAGATGTGCAGTTTAATAAAATGAAACTTGCTATCAGAATTGCGATTACTTTGTTCTTCATATCATTACCTCCGTTAATACATTACCATTTCTAAACATTTACCATATGACTTTCCTATACGTTGTTTTGATAATAGATTTTGATAATTATAATATGTTGTAGCTTCATTTTCGGTTAATTCAGAACCAACTGGAGTAGGGTTAATTATTCGCACAGTTTCAAAATATTGGTCATAACCAGCACAAACTATCATATGTCCTCCACCTGTTTCCCAAGTCATTCCCATGATAAAAGGGCGATTATCATCAATTCTATTTACCACTGCATTATAATCAGGTAAATTT
>JAIDEF010000298.1 GCA_029054965.1 Eubacterium sp. | reverse complement strand
CCATAATGCTTTATTGAAAACACCATTTTCATATGATTTAAAAATATCATTATAAGTATCAATTATTTTCAAGACCATCACCTCACAATGTCAGTATATCATAATTACAATTTTTAATCAAAAATTTATTTCATAAAAGCCGGACATCTGAAATACTTTTAATATAATGTGTGATAGAAAAAGGAGTAAAAATATGTTTGAAATTGATGACAAGGTTAAGCGGGTTGCTGCTTATTGCCGAGTGTCTACGGACAAGACGGATCAGGCAAATTCGCTTGAAAGCCAGCAGCAGTTTTTCAGTGAATATATAAGTCGAAACCATTTATGGGAGCTTTATGACATATATGTTGATGACGGAATTTCCGGCACGAATACGAAAAAGCGAGCAGCCTTTAATCAGATGATTGAGGATGCCAAAAGCGGTAAATTCGATTTGATTATCACAAAGGAAATCAGCCGATTTGCGAGAAATATTCTTGACAGCATTGGCTATACAAGAGAGCTGAAATCACTCGGCATCGGTGTGATTTTTCTCAATGACAACATCAATACCCTTGACAGTGATGCGGAAATGCGACTTGCATTCTTATCCACAATGGCGCAGGAGGAAAGCCGAAAAACAAGCGAGCGTGTAAAATGGGGACTGCGCAGACAGATGGAAAAGGGCGTTGTCCTCGGCAAGGATATGCTGGGCTATGATGTGCGTGATGGCGAACTGATTATCAACGAAGAAGGCGCTGAAACCGTAAGGCTCATTTATCACAAATTCCTTGATGAGGGCAAGGGTGCTCACAGGATTGCAAAGGAACTGCGTGAAGAGGGCGTCAAGACATCCACACGAATGAAGGACTGGTCTTATACTGTTATTCTCCGCATACTGCGAAACGAGAAATACTGCGGTGATTTGATTCAGCAAAAGACCTACACGCCTGATTATCTCACGCACCAGAAGAAACGCAATTATGGTGAGATTGAAATGGTAACAATCAAAAATCATCACGAGCCGATTATACCGAGAGAACGCTTTGATGCGGTGCAGAGAGAGCTGGAAAGACGCAAGCCGTCACAAAGTACAGTAAAAGCTTTTGCAAACAGATATGCATTGTCGGGCAAAATCGTCTGTGGTGAATGCGGAGCAGGTTTTGTAAGACGGCAGAAAAAACGAAAAGACGGCACAATGAATGTTAAATGGGTGTGCACCGAAAGTCAGAAAAACGGCAATAAGCACAAAGAAAAAGACGGAACTGATGCGGGGTGCACAACAAATTCCATCAATGACAGGGATATTAAAGAGATTTTGCAGACGGTGGTTGCAGATACAATGCAGAGCCGAACAAATATAATCAACACGTTGTTACAGACTGTAGAAAGTATTGTCAAAAGTGTAAGTGACAATGCTAACACGGCACATTTTCAAGGTGAGATTTCTCGGTGTGAGGACAAGAAAAAGAAGCTGCTTGATATGTGTTTGAATGGATATATCGAGGCAAAGGAGTATAGAGATGCGTGCGATGATTTAAGCAGTCAGATAACTGACTTAGAACAGAAACTGGTTAAAGAGCAAAGTAATCAGCAGATGTTTACCGACAAGGAAAAAATCATTGCCGATATCAAAGAATATGTAAATTACATATCTGCGGGCGAGGAGTGGAACGATACTTTTTACAGAAATATCATCGACAGAATTGTTGTTCACAAAGGCAGAAAAATGGATATTCACCTTAAACTGATACCTGAAAAATGGCAGGGAAAAATCCTTGCAGGAACCCAGGAAATCGAGGCATATGAGAGTAAAAAACGCTCTTGTGTGTGCTCTGAACCTATATCTGTCAGCAAGCCTTTTAGTTCGGGATAGGGCATTGAGTAACGCTGGCTTAAGTATCTTAGACTTGCACCTAATTCACCGTCAGGTCCTCCATACTGGCTGATGATGATTGAAGCGGCTTTGGGATCGGGATTTTTTATATTAATCGGGTATTGTAGACGTTTTACATAACTAAACATAATTTCAGCTCCTTTAATTGCTATTGTATTCTATTCCGAATATGAATTTATGACACTTTTAGCCATTATATTATCATTTGTTATTTTGACAATTACAATATTGTAATGGAAAGAAAG
>JAIDEF010000297.1 GCA_029054965.1 Eubacterium sp. | reverse complement strand
ACATTGTAGAAGCTACCTGACAGATACCGCCGCCGATTCCATTTTCAACATTTTTTGCATCAGGTCCTGTGAACACAGGTGCATCTTTATAGCCCTTTGCATATGTTCTCTGCCCTACGGTTTTGTTGAATGAGAATGTTTCACCAGGCAAAATAATAGTGCCGTTAATAGCGTTTGCCGCAAGCCTGAGATTTGTAGTTCTGTTAGCATTATTAACATAATATGAGCTGGTAACTGCTAATCTTTTTGAATAATCAGTGCTTATATAAGCACTCTTTCCGCTAAAATACTTCTTACCATTTAAGGTTGTAAAAGGACACACCTTAACATAATATGATTTATTCCTATTGATATTTTTTATTGTGTAAGAACCTGTTCTGCTGTCGTTAATGTAAATTTCCTTAGCATCCGTAAAACGTGAATTTGTTGCATAAATAAGCACGTAACCTGCACCACGAACAGTATTCCAGCTTGCGTACAGATTATTACCATTAATTGCAACATAGCGCATTGTGGTGTTTGCTGACCTTGTTCTTGTCATCAGCTCTTTTGTATAAACGCCGTAATAAGTAGTATCACCGATTTTTCTGTATGCTCTGATGTTATACTTGTATAAACAGCTTGGATCAAGCCCTTTGATTGTATAGCTTGTTGTTGCTGCTGAAACAAATTTAACAGTCTTATAAGCTTTTTTGTTATAATCGTATTCCATAATCTGATAACCTGTTACATTGCTTGCTTTTTTCCAGGACAATGTAATTGAGTTAGCAGTAGGAGAAAATTTCAGACCCTTAACCTCAGCCGGAACAATTTTAAAATTGAAGGTTTTATTAAAAGAAAAGTTTCCTATACCCTTCACTGTCATTTTAGCTGTACCGATATTTATATTTGAGGAATATGAGATTTTATAATCCTTATTTTTAGTCAGTGTTTTGTTTTTATAAGTAATTACTATACCGGGAGTTTTTGCCTTCCCTGTATAAGATACTGTAGAATGCTTAGGTGAAAACTTTAAATCCTTTGAGTCCTTAACAGGAACTATTTTATATATTTTTGTGTAGCTTCCGCTGTATTTTCCTATTCCGGTGATAACAGCTTTTGCGTTGCCTGCGTTTACATTGTTAGAATACTTAACAGTATAATCAACATCTTTAACAAGCTTTTTGCCGTTATATTTAACAGTAAGTGCAGGTGTAATAGCCTTGCCAACATACTGATATTCTTTGTAATATGTAGATGCAGATGTATTTTCCTTATTCAGTTCTAAAACATCCGTTTCATCAGCATATACTGAAAAGGACAGCAGGCATAAAAATGATAAAAGCAATACAGAAATTGACAGAGATAATTTTTTCTTCATTTTACTCCTCCTAAAATTATTTTTGTCCATAATAAGCATTAACACCATGCTTACGCTGATAATGCTTATCAAGCAGATACTGCTCTATACCGATATTAGCATTATCGGCAAAACCTGCAATTGATTCTGTTCTGTAAGCCATTTTGGCAACCTCTTCCAAAATCAAAGCATTTTCAACAGCCTTAAAGGCATCCTTACCCCATGTGAAAGGACCATGTCTGTGAATGAGTACAGCGGGGCATTCAGCAGGATTAATACATCTTTTGTTAAATTCTTCAACAATAACCTTCCCTGTATTAAGCTCATACTCATCCTCAACCTCGTTTTGTGTCAATCCTCTTGCACAGGGAATTGAGCCGTTTGAATAGTCAGCATGAGTTGTGCCGTAAGCAGGAATATCTCTTCCGGCCTGTGCCCAAGAGCATGCCCACGAAGAATGAGTGTGAACAATACCACCAATATCATTAAATTGGCGATAAAGCTCAAGATGTGTCGGGGTATCTGACGATGGGTTTAATTCCCCTTCAATCTTATTACCGTTCAAATCCATAACAACCATATCGGCTGCTTTCATAGTATCATATGGTACACCCGATGGCTTTATTACAAACAAACCTTTTTCTCGGTCAATTGCAGAAACATTTCCCCAGGTAAGAACAACCAGATTATATTTAACAAGCTGAAGGTTTGCTTCAAAAACCTTCTGTTTTAACTCCTCTAACATATTTTACCTCTTACATACCAAGCTTATAAGCCACATCATTATAGAACAACTCTTTTTTGAAAGAATTAATCTCGGTATCTTTATTGATGTGAATAAATTCAATACCCATAATTTCGGCAAAATCACGCATATGTTCTGCTGTCAGAGTATATGAAAGCACTGAATGGTGAGCACCGCCTGCATAAATCCAAGCCTCTGCAGAAGTCTGAAGACAAGGTAATGGCTTCCATAATACACCAGCAACAGGAAGCTTGGGCATATCATTTTTCTGCTCCTTACACTCAACATCGTTAACAATCATTCTCAGCCTGTCGCCCATATCAACGAGAGTAACAACAATAGCATCACCTGTCTGTGCTTTGAAAACAAGTCTTGCAGGGTCTTCCCTGTCACCTATTCCAAGAGGATGAACCTGAATTTTTGGTTTTGTTCCTGCAATAGTCGGGCATACCTCAAGCATATGTGAGCCAAGAAGCATTTCATTACCGGGCTCAAAATGATATGTATAATCCTCCATAAAAGCAGTTCCGCCGTTCATACCCTCTGCCATAAGCTTCATTACCCTGGTCATAGCAGCAACCTTCCAGTCACCCTCCGCACCAAAGCCGTATCCTTGACGCATTAAATCCTGTGAAGCTAAGCCCGGAAGCTGTCTTAATTCCTGCAAATCCTCAAAGTTTGTATGGAATGCTCCAAATCCGCCCTCATCAAGGAATTTTTTAATTGCAACCTCTTCCCTCGCCTGATAACGAACGGCATCAACATTATCGGTATCCATATCATAATTTTTTTCATACTCAGTCATCTGTGCATCAATTTCATCATCAGTCACAGCATTGACATATTTAATAATATCACCGACACCATGGTGATCTACCTGCCAGCCCAGCTTAATCTGTGCCTCAATTTTGTCACCATCTGTTACAGCAACATTTCTCATATTATCTGATATACGAAGAACTCTGAGCTTGCGTGACTCAGCAGCACCAACTGCAGCACGCATCCAGATTGAAATTTTATTCTGGAATTCTTCATCCTTCCAATATCCTGCAACGACCTTAACCTTTTTTCTCATTCTTGCATGAATATAGCCATGCTCTCTGTCACCATGGGCTGACTGGTTAAGATTCATAAAGTCCATATCAATGCTATTCCATGGAATGTCACGATTATACTGAGTATTAACGTGAAGATAAGGCTTACTGAGCTCATTCAAGCCTGCAATCCACATTTTTGAAGGTGAAAAGGTATGCATCCATGTGATGACGCCTGCACATTCAGGAGTATTATTTGCCTCCTGCATTATATTTAAAATTTCACCTGCTGTTTTTACACAAGGCTTTGCAATAACCTTGCAAGGCAGCTTATTTGTAAGCTCTTCAGCCATTTCTTTTGCATGAGCATTGATTTCTGCAAAAATTTCTGTTCCATATAAATGCTGTGTTCCCACAACAAACCAGAATTCATAATCCTTAATTGCCATAATATCTTTCTCTCCTATATATTCAATGCAGCAGCCTTTTCAACTGCCAGTGCCTTCTTATAACGCTTAATATATTCATTAAAGCCCTTAACATCTTTTTCATCAGGCTCAATGGTAGTGCTCTTATATCTGCTGAATATTTTAGTATTCAGATAATCATCGAGTGCTTTACCCTCACTGTCAAAAGCATACCTTGCCAAAACAGCAATTCCCCAAGCACCGCCTTCACCAGCAGTTTCCATAACAGAAATAGGTGAATTCATTGCACCTGCCATAAGCTTCTGTCCAACAACAGGTGTTTTAAACAATCCGCCGTGACCTGTCAGGCAGTCAATTTTAACCTGCTCATTTTCAAGAATTTCCATTCCGATTTTTAAGGTTGACATTGTTGAATAAATCTGTGTTCTAATAAAATTAGCAAGATTAAAGCTGCTGTTTTCACTTCTAACAAACAATGGTCTGCCACTTTCAACATCTGTAACAGGCTCACCTGAAAAATAGTTGAATGAAACAAGTCCGCCGCAGTCACTGTCGCCATCAAGTGCAGTATTGTAGAGCAAATCATAAATTTGTGGTTTACTTAATTTGCTTCCGCTGAGCCTTGAAAACTCAATAAACAAATTAAACCAGTAATCCAGATCCGTACAGCAGTTATTACAATGCACCATTGCAACAGATTTACCGGTGGGTGTTGTAACAACATCTATTTCTTCATGAACATTTTTCAGCGGTGCCTCAAGAACTACCATAGAAAAAATAGATGTTCCTGCTGAAATATTGCCTGTTCTTACAGCAATGCTGTTTGTAGCAACCATTCCGGTACCTGCATCACCCTCAGGCGGACACATAACTGCACCGGCTTCAAGAGCTCCGCTCGGATCCAGAAGCTTTGCACCCTCCTCAGTTAAAACACCTGCGTTTGCACCTGCGATAAGCACCTTAGGTAGGATTTCATCAATTTTCCATGAACGTGCTTTAACCTCATCAAGCTGCGAAAACTTTTCAAGCATTTCAT
>JAIDEF010000296.1 GCA_029054965.1 Eubacterium sp. | reverse complement strand
GTCAAAAACAGTGTCTGTTAAATCAAGGTGCTTCACTATGCTTTCTGCAATCATTCGCGGTGCTTTTTTAAAAGCTCTTGCACCTGCCATAGCAACATTGCTTGAATAATCACCATTAGCCTTGTTTGCAGGTGTTTCAATTATAAAATCCGGGACATCAGCTTCGGGAAGCTCACCTGCTTTTATTGCACAGATGACAGCCTCTTTTATCAAAGCTTTCAGTTTGTTTTCTGTTTCTTTAACTAATTTTGACATTGTTGTTACTCCTGGTTTTTTCTAAAGCTCATTTTAACCTCGTTTTTTGAGGCTAAGGTTCCGTTAATATCAATATCATATCCAAAGGTGAATTCACCGTTTTCTCCGTCAAATTCCGTATCAATGGTGTGACCGGATATTCCCATTAAAATATCACCGTATTCAGTACCGTAACGGCACATATTACGTCTTGATTTTTCTATTATCAGGCAGGACGCATATTCACCGCCTCTTGTCATTTCAACCCGGCTTTCATCCTTTTGGATTTTTACACATACATCGACGGGAGGGGCCGGCTGCTCCTGTTCCTCCTTATAATGTAGTATGTAGCAGCTATCACTCTCGTCAAGAGTGGCAACAGTGGTTATTTCCATACTGTCTTTTTGCGTATCAATCTGCTGTGAGCCGAGTACCTTAAGTATTATGTTAAGCATTTTTATATCCTTCCGCCACGCTCTAACGCAAGCTGAATAAGTTTGTCAATAAGCTCCTTGTATGATACACCCACAGCCTCAAAAAGCTTGGGGTACATACTTATTGCAGTCTGACCGGGAATCGTGTTTATTTCATTGAGCAGAACACGCTCATCATCCTTTGTTACAAAGAAATCAACTCGGCTCATACCTTCGCAGCCCATTGCAGAGTATGCCTTAATTGCCTGATTTTTAACCTCTTCGCGTTTTTCGTCTGAAAGCTGAGCGGGAATAACAGTCTGTGAAGGGTTGTTATATTTTGCATCAAAATCATAGAATTCTGCTGAAGCAAGAATCTGACCAATCTCGCCTGTTATTGGTTCATTGTTTCCCATTACAGCACACTCAACCTCATAGCCGTCAATGAATTCCTCAAGTACAGCCTTTTTATCCTCTTTAAATGCAATGTCCATTGCAGATATAAGCTCTTCTTTATTTCCTGCTTTTGAAATCCCAACGGATGAGCCTGCATTTGCAGGCTTAACAAAAATAGGGAAGCCAAGATATTCAATTGCTTTATCAAGCAGCTCACTGCCGTTCCTGCTGTAATTGTATTTGTTAATAGCAAACCATTTTGCCTGCGGAATACCGAATGCATCAGCAACAGCATTTGTAACTGTTTTGTCCATACAAACACCTGATGATGTAGCATCGCAGCCAACGAAAGGAATTTGTGCAAGCTGCAGAAGCCCCTGAATAGTGCCGTCCTCGCCGTTTTTGCCGTGCAGCACAGGAAATACTGCATCAAGCTTAACGATGTCGCCTTTAGCTGTAACAAGTCCGCCCACTGTTGAATCAGGTGAAATAAAAGCAGGTACAAGACTTTTTGACTGAAGCCATCTGTCCTCAGGCAGAAGCTCAACATTATCATTAAAAATGTACCATCTTCCTGCTTTTGTAATTCCGATTAAAACAATATTGTATTTTGTAAGGTCAATATTTTGGATGATGCTTTTTGCCGAGATACAGCTTATGTCATGCTCAGATGAAACACCGCCGAAAATAATTCCTATTGTAAGTTTATTCATAAGAAAGTACCACTCTCCATAATTATTCATAATATTGTATCACAATAAGCATTAATAATCAATATAATAAAAAAATAAAAATTTAGTGACAAACAGTGTCTGTGATGTTATAATACTATAGATTAATATAAATTATTCTAATTAGTATGGATAATAATGTCCGATTTACTAATTTTTACAGGAGAGTTAATATGGAAATCAGTGAAGTTTTCAAAATTGTGGAAAAAAATCTTGATGACATAAACAGCGAGCTTGGCTTTGCAGTTAAGAGCAGAGAAGATAACTGTATTGTCTTTTCAGGTGAAAAGGGTATTTACAGGCTTGTATTTGATTCATCAAACAGCATAATGACATTTGAATGTGCTTATGATACCGAGTCACAGGAGCCTGAATTCAACACATTGTCACGCAGCCTTTTTGATCCTGTTTCATATAACGAAAGGGATGCCAAGTCACTGAGCAATGAAATCAGGGACGAGCTTACTGCTTTGTTTATGTCAAGAAAAAAGGTTAACCTTGACAAGGTGAAAATGCCTAAGGCAGTATCAAGAACCAAGGCAAAGAATGGTATTACAAGCTATGATACCGACTCACTTGCCAACCGTTTCGGCACACTGTATCCTGATATGAAGGATGCTGTTAAAGAAAATATTGTTAAGTACGGCGAATTCCTTCCTGAAACATTTTTTGTTGAAACAGGTACAGAAAGAGTAATTAATGTTATTGCAAACGGAAGTGAAGCTGATGTTAAAAAGCTTTTCAAAATGCTTAATGAGGTTTATGAGGACGGAACTAACGAGGTTCAGGATATTATCGGTGTTACAATTCTCGGTGAAATGAAGAATGATCCGAAACTTATGGAGGTTGCCGATAAATATATGAGTGAATATATGAGCGGTCCTGTTCACGAGATAAATAAAATAACAGCTAAAAACAATAAGCTTACAAAAAAACTGAAAAATCCGCCTCCATATAAGCCTAAAAAGAAGAAAACCAATTTTATGAGCAGTCTTATGCAGCAGAATCAGGGTTAAGCTATGAAACACAGTGAAGAAAAATTTGTTAAACACGGTGTAGTGATACCGCTTATTATTGCAGTTTTAATAACAGCTTTATTCTTTGCGGTATATAATATTTCCATTAAAAGCTATGTTTTTAAGGAAAGAGAATTCAGTCTGTCAAATTATACCTATTCGCAGGTTAAAGAGGCTGAACAGCAGAATATTACACCGAGTGATAATCAAATAAAAAAATCTGAGCTGACCTTATATGATAATAATACTGTTATTGGCAATGCCGTGATTAATGACAGCAGTACCCCGATTATTTTGAATGGTAATGATGTTAACGGTGCAGGCAGATTTAATATCACTGATTTCAGTAATCTGCCAGGTGAAGCAGGATGCGTCTATATGTACTGCAACAAAAAGGACTCGGCCGGTATAAAAATGCTGACAGAGGGGGATATCATTTCTGTTGAAACCTATTATGGTATTTTTGATTATGAAATGAGGGAATCTCAGCTTGTTGACAATGACAGTAATTTGAAAAAATGTGCTGATGCTTATGGAAGGTCAATGGTTATCTATACTGATGACAACAATGGCTACGGACTCGGCAACAGTTATTATGCAGTAATTGCCGAGCTTATCAGTAATGATGTCGTGGTAGAATAGGGAGTATATATGTTTACTAAAAGTTCAAGGAGAATTCTCTGCTTTTTTCTTACAATTCTGATGGTTGTGGGTATATGTTTTTTTTCTGCCGCTACTATTGTCAGAGCTACACTTTGCTCACCTGTTTATATGGACAAGTTTCTTTCTTCAGGTAAAATAACAGCTTATAATGATGAGGCTTTTAAGCAAAAAATTTCGCTTTTGTCTGAAAACAGCGGAATACCTGTCAGAGTATTTGAGGCATCTGATAATGTCGGCGGGTACAGCGAAACAGTTGTTGAAAGATTTTATAATGGAAACGATACTACAATGTTCACCAAGAATAAAATAACTGTTTATGAAAATCTGATTATTGAGTTTCTTGAGGGGAACAATGAGGAATATAATTCTGATTTTGTGCATAATACTGCAATCAAAGCAGCAAAAATTTATGCGGATTGTTATGGGGTAAAGAATACTGAATTTTTCAAAGAGTTTATTGATAACACCATAAGCAGCTATGGCAAGCTGTCCTCGGCAGGATTAGTTATTGTTCTTGTTTCATTTTTGATGATATTAAGTCTTTTTGACAACAAGAAGAAATCATACAGGTATTATTTAAGTGCTTTTACGGCAGCAGGTCTGTCACTTGTTTTTACAGGTGCTGTATGCCTTATATTAGGAATAGGCAAGGGTGCAGTAATAACTCCGTCTGTTTACAGCGATGCGGTTTTTAAAAGTATCAGTGTAATGTTTCTAATACAAATTGCGGTCGGTATGGTATTTGTTGTTTTTTCAACGATTGCAGCATTGAAATCAAACAGGCTTATTAGACACAGCCGCAAGTTCTAATATAATAGTTTTAAATAATATAATATATAGATATATACTATATACAATTAGTAAAGCAGTGTTTTCATTGGAAAGCACTGCTTTTTATTTATTTCAGCAAAAAAACAGGAGGTTTTTTTCTTAATCTAAATGTTGGGTCAGGCATATGAAAAAGTAGGGTCTTTATCAATATGTAGTATAATTTTTACTGAAAAATAATAAAAGTTACAAAATGTAAGAATTTTGTAGTACTTTTCTAACGATTTCACAAAAAAAATCAATCACGTGCTAAAGCGTTAAAAGTTAGAACCACAAGATATTGATAAGTCTTAATT
>JAIDEF010000295.1 GCA_029054965.1 Eubacterium sp. | reverse complement strand
TCACCAATGGCTATTATAGCAAATGCGTTCTGCTAAATCAATGTAATATAACATAAATTTACCAAACATTTAATTTTTTGTAATATGTACAATGTATTGTAAAAAAGCGTTTGAAATAGTGAGAAATGCACTAAAACGCAAAACACTTGGAGGCGTAGTTTAAAAAGTTTTTAACAATCCTGTAAATAATTAAAAAATTTCCTTGACTTATCTTATAAGTTGTTATATATTATAGGACAATAAAATGGAAAGATGTGCGTATTTGGCTTTGCTGCCAAATGCATTTTGAAACAGAATACAACCGTGTTCCCGTCAAAAAGCATGATTTATCTGTTGGATATTACAAAGATTGGAGTGACTCAAATGGTAAATGTGAAGGACACAAAGCTTGGTACTACTACCAGAAAGAACTTTGCCAAAATCAATGAGGTTATGAAAATGCCTAACCTTATTGAGGTTCAGAAAAGCTCGTACCAGTGGTTCCTTGACGAAGGTCTGAAAGAGGTGTTTAAGGATATCGGTTCAATTACCGATTACTCAGGCAATCTCGTGCTTGATTTCATTGATTACTCAATGGATGATGAGCCTAAATACTCAATTGCTCAGTGTAAGGCTCGTGACGTTACCTATGCAAAACCTTTAAAGGTGAGAGCAAGACTTGTTAACAAGGAAACAGGTGAGGTTAAGGAAAACACTGTGTTTATGGGTGATTTCCCATGGATGACAGATGCAGGTACTTTTGTTATCAATGGTGCTGAAAGATGTATAACCTCTCAGCTTGTCCGTTCACCGGGTGTTTATTACAATATGGACCATGATAAGACAGGTAAGGAGCTGTTCACAAACACAGTAATTCCTAACCGCGGTGCTTGGCTTGAGTATGAGACAGACGCAAATGATCTTTTCTATGTTCGTATTGACAAAAACAGAAAAATCTATATTACCACCTTCCTCAGAGCATTGGGTCTTGGTACAGACAGCGAAATTCTTGATTTCTTCGGTGAGGATGAAAGAATCACTGCTACTATTGAAAAGGATACTACCAAAAATCAGGAGGAGGCTTTGCTTGAGGTTTACAAGAAGCTTCGTCCGGGCGAGCCGCCTACACTTGAAACTGCACAGTCACATTTGGACGGTCTGTTCTTCGATGCACGCCGTTATGACCTTTCAAGAGTTGGCAGATATAAATATAATAAAAAGCTTGCTATAAGCGACAGACTTGCCGATCAGACACTTACACAGCCTGTTATTTCACCTCAGGGTGAATTCCTTGCAGATGCAGGTGAAAAAATCGATGAGGCAAAAGCACTGGAAATCGAGAATGCAGGTGTTATGTTTGCATATGTTGATGTTGACGGCAAGGAAATCAAAATAGCTTCAAACGGTATGGTTGATATCAATGCTTATGTTAATTTTGACTGTAAGCCTTTCGGTATCAATGAAAAGGTTTCTTACAGAGTTCTGGCAGAAATCCTTGAAAAGTGCGGTGACGATGAGAAGCTGCTTATGGAGGAAATAGAGCTTCACTGTGATGACCTCATTCCTAAGCACATTACTATTGACGATATTTTTGCAACCGTATCTTATCTGCTTAACCTTGCTAATGGTGTAGGTAAAACAGATGATATTGACCACCTCGGCAACAGAAGAATCCGTGCAGTCGGTGAGCTTCTTCAGAATCAGTTCAGAATTGGCTTTACAAGAATGGAAAGAGTTATCCGTGAGCGTATGACACTTCAGGCTCAGGATGATGATGAGGCAATAACTCCTCAGGCATTGATTAACATCAGACCTGTTGTTGCTGCTATTAAAGAGTTCTTCGGTTCATCACCTCTTTCACAGTTTATGGACCAGAATAACCCGCTTGCCGAGTTAACTCATAAAAGAAGACTTTCAGCCCTCGGTCCCGGCGGTCTTTCCCGTGATCGTGCAGGCTTCGAGGTACGTGACGTACACTATACTCACTACGGCAGAATGTGCCCTATCGAAACACCTGAAGGTCCTAACATCGGTCTTATTTCATACCTGGCATGCTACAGCCGACTTAATGAATATGGCTTCATTGAGGCTCCTTACAGAAAGGTTGACAAGGAGACAGGTGTTGTTACCGACGAGGTTGTTTATATGACAGCCGATATGGAGGATAACTTTGTTGTTGCTCAGGCAAATGAACCGCTTGATGAGAATGGCAGATTTGCGAACCAAAGAGTTACATGCCGTTTCCGTGATGAGTTCATGACAATGACTCCTGACAAGGTTGACTATATGGACGTTTCACCTAAGATGGTTGTTTCGGTTGCAACATCTATGATTCCGTTCCTTGAAAACGATGATGCTAACCGTGCTCTTATGGGTGCTAACATGCAGCGTCAGGCAGTTCCTCTTTTGAAAACAGTTGCTCCTGTAGTCGGTACCGGTATGGAATATAAGGCTGCATATGACTCAGGTGTAGTTGTTATTGCAAAGCGCGGCGGCACTGTTACTGCAGTTGATGCAGATACAATTGAAATTACAACTAAGAACAAAGAGGTTGACAAGTACGAGCTTGTTAAATTCTCAGGCTCTAACCAGGGCACATGTATTAATCAGCGTCCAATCGTTTCTCTTCATCAGGAGATTGAGGACGGACAGGTTATAGCTGATGGTCCTGCAACCTGCAATGGTGAAATTTCACTGGGTAAGAATGCTCTTATCGGCTTTATGACCTGGGAAGGTTATAACTACGAGGACGCTGTTCTTATTAATGAAAAAATTGTTCGTGATGATGTTTATACCTCAATTCATATTGAAGAGCATGAGGTTGAGTCACGTGATACAAAGCTCGGTCCTGAGGAAATCACAAGAGATATCCCTAATGTCGGTGAGGATGCACTCAAGGATTTGGATGCAGATGGTATTATCCGTGTTGGTGCTGAGGTACATTCAGGTGATATTCTTGTTGGTAAGGTAACACCAAAGGGCGAAACTGAGCTTACAGCAGAAGAAAGACTTCTCCGTGCAATCTTCGGTGAGAAGGCAAGAGAGGTTCGTGACACCTCAATGCGTGTTCCTCATGGTGAGTATGGTATTGTTGTTGATGTTAAGGTATTTACCCGTGCTAACAGCGATGAGCTTTCACCGGGTGTAAATAAGGTAGTAAGAGTTTATATTGCTCAGAAGCGTAAAATCCAGGTCGGCGATAAGATGGCCGGTCGTCATGGTAACAAGGGTGTTGTTTCAAGAATTCTTCCACAGGAGGATATGCCATTCCTTCCTGACGGCAGACCGCTTGACATTGTGCTTAACCCACTGGGTGTACCTTCACGTATGAACATCGGTCAGGTGCTCGAGGTTCATCTTGGCTACGCAGCTATGGCTCTCGGCTGGAAGATGATGACTCCTGTATTCGATGGTGCTCACGAGCAGGATATCCGTGACTGTCTTGAGCTTGCTGATATCGGTTATTATATAGATGAAAACGGAAACAAGGTATTTGACGGTAAAACAGAGCTTGTTGACGGACGTACAGGCGAGAAGTTCGACAACAGAATTACCGTTGGCTATATGTATTACCTTAAGCTGCATCACCTTGTTGATGATAAAATCCATGCACGTTCAACCGGTCCTTACAGCCTTGTTACACAGCAGCCGCTGGGTGGTAAGGCACAGTTCGGCGGACAGCGTTTCGGTGAGATGGAGGTTTGGGCACTTGAAGCTTACGGTGCTGCTTATACTCTTCAGGAAATCATCACAATCAAGTCAGATGACGTTGTCGGTCGTGTACGTACCTACGAGTCTATCGTAAAGGGTGAAAACATTCCTACATCAGGTACACCTGAATCCTTCAAGGTACTGTTCAAAGAGCTTCAGGCTCTCGGTCTTGATACAAGGGTGCTTGACAGAGAGGGCAATGAGGTTGAGCTTAAGCAGGATCTTGATGACGGTACAGGTATTCAGCCTATTGATGATAAAGCCTTCACAACTGTTAATGATTTTGAGGATCAGGAAGGTTACGGCGTTGAAGATGCCGATGAGGAAGGCGAGGAAGCAGGTCAGTCAGATGCATTTGATGATTTGTTTGCTGATGCTTTCAGCGACGAAGCAGACGATGATGAATTTTAATCTGATACGACTTCCGCAATAAATTAAGAAAAAGGAGTGCTTCCAAATGGAAAATGAAAATCAATTCAGTTCAATAAAAATCGGCCTTGCATCACCTGAACAGATC
>JAIDEF010000294.1 GCA_029054965.1 Eubacterium sp. | reverse complement strand
CACTTATATGTGGATCTTACCATTAAATCTTTAAATTCTTTTATAAACTTTTCATTATTATAATTCATAATATCACTTCACAATTCTGCATCCCTTGGAAACAGGGGTTGTAACTGCAATATCCTTTGCAAGTATTTTAAGCTCAAGAGCACACCTTTCGGCTTTTTCCTTGTCATCAAATATACCGAATACGGTAGGACCGCTGCCGCTCATACAAACACCCAGTGCAGAATGATTCCTCATAACCTCTTTGATTTCAACCTTATTATCAACCGCAATAAACTGCTCAAAAACATTTTCCATTTTAGAGCATATTTCATTTAAATCCCTGCTCTGCATTGCATAAAGCATACCAAGCTTATCCGGTGTATGCTCCTTGCCGAATTCATCAAACTGCTTATAAGCATAGGCAGTATTAACTGAGCAGTCAGGCTTAGCTATAACAATATAGCACTTTCTTAATGGTTTGACTTTATTGAGCACATCACCTATACCCTGAGCAAGCAAAGTACCGCCTTTAATACAGAACGGAACATCAGCACCGATTTTAACTCCGATATCACATAACTCATCATCAGTCAGTCCTACACCTGTAAGCTCATTGAGTGCCACAAGCACACCTGCTCCGTCTGCACTTCCCCCTGCCATTCCTGCAGCATGAGGTATTCTCTTAACAATATCAATATTGATTCCCTTGTTTTTTATCTTGGTGCTTTCAAAAAAAGCAGCAGCAGCTTTATAAGCAATATTATGCTCATCCAAAGGAATATCATCAATATTGCAGGTAATGGTTATTTTTTTTGATTTGGTTTCACTGACTGTTACTGTATCATAAATCCCAATACTCTGCATTATCATAAAAAGGTCATGATAGCCGTCAGTCCTTTTATAAATGATATCAAGCATCAGATTTATTTTTGCATATGCGTTAACCTTAATTTCCATTATCCGCTCCAATTTCTTTTACAAATTCACCTATTCGACTGATAGCTTCCTTGATGTTTTCAATCGAATAGCAATATGATACACGTATAAAGCCCTCACCGCAGTCGCCGAAAGCATTGCCCGGCACAACAGCAACCTTTTTGGACATAATAAGCTTTTCGCAGAATTCTTCTGAACCCAAGCCGGTTGACTTAATGCAAGGAAAAACATAGAATGCACCCTCAGGTTCAAAGCAATCAAGCCCGATTTCTCTGAAGGCATTGACTGTAAAGCGTCTGCGCATATCATAATCCGCAATCATTCGCTCAATATCCTCGTCACCATTTTTCAACGCATCAATTGCTGCCCACTGTGAATTAGTAGGAGCAGACATTATAGCAAACTGGTGAAGCTTTGTCATCTGTTCAATAATCGGCTTGGGACCCACAGCATATCCCAGACGCCAGCCTGTCATCGAATAGGTTTTTGAAAAGCCGTTAATAACAATTGTACGTTCCTTCATATCTGATATTGATGCAATAGAAATATGGTTCTGGTCGCCATAGGTAAGCTCAGCATAAATCTCATCAGACAAAACAAGAAGATTATGCTTTTTAATTACTCTTGCAATTGCAACAAGGTCATCCTTGCGCATAACTGCACCTGTGGGATTATTGGGATAAGGCAGAATCAGAAGCTTTGTTTTGTCCGTAATTGCAGCCTCCAAATCTTCAGCAGTTAATTTGAAATTATTTTCATCCCTTGTAACGAGCGAAACCGCGACACCGCCACAGGTTTCAACAATCGGTCGATAGCAAACAAACGACGGCTCTACAACAAGCACCTCGTCACCGTCAGAAATCAAGGAACGGATACACATATCAATACCCTCTGAACCGCCGACTGTTACCATAACCTCACTTTTATAATCATACTCAACCTTATATTTTCTTGAAAAGAAATTAGCGATCTCTTTTCTGAGCTCAAGAAGCCCTGCGTTAGCAGTATATCTTGTTGCACCCTTTTCAAGGTATTTTATACCAATCTGACGTATATGCCAGGGAGTCATAAAATCAGGCTCACCAACACCAAGAGAAATAACATCATCCATTTCCTCAGCAATAGAGAAAAATTTCCTTATTCCGCTTGGCTTAACGTCAACTACTTTTTTATTTAAAAATTCGCTGTAATTAATCAAAAGGAAATGTTCCCCCTATCGTCTTTCTGTTTTTCAGCAAAGGGCAGTCCCTGCTCTTTAAACTTTTTCAGAATAAAATGTGTTGCTGTTGACATAACATCATCCATTGGAGAAAGTCGCTTTGCAACAAACATTGCAACCTCCTGAAAAGATTTATCGGTTACAGTACATGCGAGATCAAAGCCACCGCTCATAAGATAAACACTTTCAACCTCATCAAGCTGTGCAATACGCTTTGCAATATCATCAAAGCCGTGATTTGACTTAGGCTGAACTTTAATCTCAATAAGAGCAGTAACAGTCTGTGCCTCGGTTTTGTCCTTATCAATTATTGCACGATAGCCCTTAATAACACCGCTCTGCTCAAACTCTTTAATTTTTTCATTAACAGTTTCTTCGCTGACACCAAGCATTACTGCCATTTCAGCATTTGTTAACCTTGGATTTTTTTCAATAAGTTCTAAAAGCTTGTCCATTCAAACACCTCATTAAATTTTAATTAGTATAGGATTATGTTCCCTGAAAATTGTTATGCTGTCAAAGCCTGCCGCTCGTGCAAGACTATAGCCTGTACTTATACCCCTGAGCACCTTATCGGCATAATGAGAATCACTGCCTACAGTAATATATTTACCGCCAAGAGCTTTAAATCTTTTGACATAGCTTATATTCGGCAATGTATCCTTCATATCCATAAAAAGGCCTGATGTATTAATTTCCAGTGCTTTATTATTTCTTATCAGCAATTCAAAAA
>JAIDEF010000293.1 GCA_029054965.1 Eubacterium sp. | reverse complement strand
GAATTGGATGAAATATTATTGAAAATAAGTATAGGAAGTATACCTCCTCAATCTAATCGCTTTTTGAGATCATTTGCATACGCATTTAAAGAGTGGGGTTGGAATATGCAAAATCCTTCCGATTTATATGTTCTATTATGTAGAGTAAATACAGCTTATGAAAATTTGGAGTAAAATAGAAAATACTGGATGAGATGTTTCTTCCTATATTGACAAAACTAAATGGAGCAGAGTGGGCAACCACTCTGCTTTGCGAGAATCTGAAAATATGGCAACATAACCAAGGTAACAAGACCGAACAACACATATTCAACTATTGAATATGACGATATGGGCAATGTTATCAAGGTTGTGAATATGGGTAAGAACCCGTATTACGGCACTCTTGAAGAGCTTTCAGCCTTTGCCTATACCTATGACAAATCAGGCTTTATCACAGGCGAGGTTGCAAAGACAGGCAAACGCATTGAAACAAGTCAGTATGAATACGACGAGCGTGCACAGCTTGTAAAGGTATCACAGTTAGTTACCGAAAACAATCAGTTTGTTGAAGAAACTGAAATGGTATACACCTATGACGAAAACGGCAATCTCAAGAATACCACCTGTAACGATACCGAGAAAGTTCGTGACTATACATATGATAATGAGAACAGGCTCAAGGCAGTAAAAGACAACGGTACGCTCCTTATGGCTGCTCTTTATGACGGAAACGGCGACAGAATATTCCGTCTTGATTACCGTAAAAATTCAGATTATGTATCCAACAAAGCAGGAACGGCAGAGAATGTATATTATCCTACAAGTTCAGTAAATTCTGCTTATGATACGGATGTCATTCTGAATGAAATGCTGATTCCGAACGGCGTAACCAACAACACGGCAATCAACTATGAGCTTACAGGCTACATTAACGATATCAATACCGAATACACACAGACTCTTATGGAGTTCGGTGCAAACAGCAATACTACAAATGTTTACGAATACGGAGCACAGAGAAACAGCGCAACGATAAACGGCACAAAGGGCTACTATCTCTATGACGGACGTGGTTCTGTTGCAGTATTTTATTGATAAAGCAAAGAAATTAACTCACATAACAGAGCCAACACCTGAAAAGATGGAAGAGTATTTCCAAGAACATATTTTAAACAACAAACAAAAAACAGCATAGCAATACTATACTGTTAAACGCAAAAGCAAGCATAGGCAGCCTAACTTCCTTAAGTTCGGCTGCCCTTGCTCCTTTCGAATCGTATGTAGTAATCTGTTCCGATAAATTCTTTTAATCTATTGCATTTTTATTGTGTTTTTGTTAATATTCTTATTAAGAAAGCAAAAGGATGTTAAACTATGTTTGTAGATATAGCTAAAATTAAAATCAAAGCAGGTGACGGCGGTGCAGGTGCAGTAGCCTTTCACCGTGAAAAATATGTTGCCGCAGGCGGCCCTGACGGCGGTGACGGCGGCAAAGGCGGTGATGTTGTATTTGTTGTTGACGATAACCTTGCAACACTTGCCGATTTCCGCTATAAGCGTAAATATGCCGCAAAGAATGGTGAGAACGGCAGAGGCTGTCGTCAGTATGGTAAAAAAGCTCCTGATCTGGAAATCAAGGTGCCAAGGGGTACTGTAATTAAAGAGGCTAACTCTGGTGCAGTTATGGCAGATATGAGCAAAACCGACCGCTTTGTCGCAGCTCGCGGCGGTAAGGGTGGATGGGGTAATATCCATTTTGCTACACCTACACGCCAGGTTCCTCGTTTCGCAAAGCCGGGCGTGCCGGGCGAGGAGTGGGAGGTTTCTCTCGAGTTAAAGCTTCTTGCCGATGTGGGACTTCTCGGTTATCCGAGTGTAGGAAAATCAAGTCTTATTTCCGTTGTCAGTCAGGCTAAGCCGAAAATCGGTGATTACCATTTTACTACCCTTGTACCTAATCTTGGTGTTGTATCAATGGGTGAGGGCAGCAGCTTTGTTATTGCCGATATTCCCGGTCTTATTGAGGGTGCAAGCGACGGTGTCGGCTTGGGACACGAGTTCCTGCGTCACGTTGAGCGTTGCCGTTTGCTTGTTCATATTGTTGATGTAAGCGGACATGAGGGCAGAAATCCTATTGACGACTTTGAAAAAATCAATGCCGAGCTTGTGAAATTCAATCCCGAGCTTGCCAAGCAGCCACAGATTGTTGCGGGAAATAAAATTGATATGGCTGAGCCTGAGCAGATTGAAGAATTTAAGAATTATGTTGAGTCCAAGGGATATGACTATTACTCAATCTGTGCACCGATTTTAGAAGGTACACAGGAGCTTATGAACGCTGTGTGGAATAAGCTTCAGACGCTTCCTCCTATTAAGGAGTATGAGGCTGAGGAAATCCCTCTTGATGTACTTATCAAGGATGATAAGGGCTTTAAGATTACTGTTGAGGACGATAATTATTATATCGTTGAGGCTTCATGGTTTCCTAAGGTGCTCAAGGGTATTGATATAGAGGATTATGAGGCACTGCAGTATATGCAGCGTGTGCTCGAGAAAAGCGGAATTTTTGCAGCATTAAGAGAGAAGGGGATTCAGGAGGGTGACATCGTGTCACTTTATGATATTGAATTTGAGTACGTGCCGTAATGAGATTTGTTGATAAAAAGGTTAATCCTAAACAGCTCAGTCCCCTTAATCTGGCATTTATCGGTGACTGTGTCTATGAAATGCTGGTGCGCGAAACACTTGTGATTGATGCGAACCGACCTGTTAATGATCTCCATAGGGAAAGTGTCAAATTTGTGTCTGCAAAGGCGCAGACTGCCGCTTTTGAAAAAATTAAAGATATCCTCACAGATGAGGAAATGGCTGTCTATAAGCGTGGCAGAAATGCTAAGGTCGGTCACTCACCCAAAAGTGCTACGGAAGGTGAGTACCATTGTGCAACAGGTGTTGAAGCACTCTTTGGTTATTTGTATTTAACTGAGCAGCTTGACAGAATAAAGGAATTGTTTTCTGAAATTAATGCTTGACAAATGGGTACAAGTATTATATAATAAATTCTGCTAACGGGAGCATAGCTCAGCTGGGAGAGCATCTGCCTTACAAGCAGAGGGTCACAGGTTCGAGCCCTGTTGTTCCCACCAAAAGGATACTTAAAAGAGTATCCTTTTTATTTTTGCAAAAATATAGACTCGAACCTGTGACAAGCTGCTACATATTCTAAAAAACAAAATATCTTATTTTTTTCAAATTAACTATTGACTTTATATGTACTGTTCTGTTATAATATCTAAGCAACAGCGAGGTGTAACTCAGTTTGGCTAGAGTGCCTGCTTTGGGAGCAGGATGCCGCAGGTTCAAGTCCTGTCACCTCGACCACTTATCTCACAATTTGAGGAAATTTTTCCTCGAATTGTGAGATTTTTACAATCATTAATATGTTTTATAATATCGAGGTGTAGCTCAGTTTGGTAGAGCGCTACGTTCGGGACGTAGAGGCCGCAGGTTCAAGTCCTGTCACCTCGACCATTTATCTCACAATTTGAGGAAATTTCTCCTTGAATTGTGAGTTTTTTGTTTTTATTAAGAAATTCTATGCAGTGTGGAGAGGAATTGTAGAGCAAATCACACCCTGTGTCACACAAAAACAGAAAAATCACACCAAGAAAACACACTTTTTTATTTGGAATGTGTGTTTTTGAGAACAATTTCATAGGAAACTGAAAAGTTGCCACCCAGCCGAATGGCAGGTGACAACTTTCTTCTTTGTTTAGGGTATTTTTGCAGTTCTTCTCTTGAAACAATGATTGTAATATGTAAAGCTCCTGAATCATTATCTGATTCAGAAGTGTTGAAATTGCTTGAAGCTACTTTAAGCACAATTTCAACTTTATCCTTATGCACAACGATTTTATCAACATAGTTATCAATAAAACGCTTGCATTCAATAGTATTATTCTCTTTAATATATGTTGAGAATGTAGACAGTGACTGTCTTATGTCATCTTTTGAAACAGTGGGCAATTCCTCTAACACTGCTTCATCAATTCGCTTTTGCAAATCTTTCTTTGATTGATTGAGTTCATTGATTTTGTCAATCATTATGTCCTCATAAACACCCCTTGCGATTGCCTTAGTTATGTTTGCAATCTGTTTGTCGATTTGTTTTAGTTGTTTTTGGATTAAAATCAAATCCTCATTGTTTGTTTTAGAT
>JAIDEF010000292.1 GCA_029054965.1 Eubacterium sp. | reverse complement strand
ACACAATATTCATTTTTATAGTCACTAAATGTACCATTGTCTAAGTTTGCACGAATTTCAGTCATTAAATTATTGTAAAAATAAAGATTATGCATTACCGCTAATCTCATACCGAGAATTTCGTTAGCTTTAATAAGATGACGTACATAAGCACGCGAATATTTCTGACAAGTCGGGCAATCGCAGGTTTCATCAATCGGTCTGCTGTCCCTATCGTATTTAGCATTGTTAATATTAATAATACCTTCTTTAGTAAACAAATGACCGTGTCTTGCATTTCTTGAAGGCATAACGCAATCGAACAAATCAACTCCCCTGCTGACTGCCTCAAGTATATTACCCGGTGTACCAACACCCATAAGATATCTCGGCTTATCTTTCGGTGCATAAGGCTCAACTGCCGAAATGATTCTGTACATATCCTCTTTAGGCTCACCAACAGCAAGTCCGCCAATTGCATAGCCATCCAAGTCCATTGCGGCAATTTGCTTCATATGCTCTATTCTAAGGTCATCATATGTGCATCCCTGATTAATGCCAAACAAAAGCTGGTTTTTATTAATCGTTGTATCAAGGCTGTTAAGCCTGTCCATCTCAATTTTGCAGCGTTCAAGCCATCGAGTTGTCCGCTCACAGGATTCTTTAGCGTATTTATATGTTGCAGGATTTTCAACACATTCATCAAAAGCCATAGCTATTGTAGAGCCGAGATTTGACTGAATCTGCATACTTTCCTCAGGACCCATAAATATTTTTCTTCCGTCAATATGAGAGTTGAAGGTTACACCTTCTTCTGTAATTTTGTTGAGCTTTGCCAAGCTGAAAACCTGAAAACCACCACTGTCTGTCAGAATAGGTCTGTCCCAGTTGGTAAAGCTATGAAGTCCGCCCATATCATAAATGAGCTTATCACTCGGCCTGACATGAAGATGGTAGGTGTTGCATAGCATAACCTGACAATTGATATTCTTCAAATCATCAGTTGAAAGACCGCCCTTAATAGCAGCAGATGTTGCAACATTCATAAATGCAGGAGTCTGCACAGTACCGTGAACTGTCTCAAACTCCCCTCGCCTTGCGTTTCCTTCACTCTTTAATAATGTATATTTTGCCATATTTTACCTCATTTATAAGAAAATCATTTTTAATCAGCTTATAAACATCGCGTCTCCAAATGAGAAAAAGCGGTATTTTTCAGCAACTGCAGTATTATATGCGTTCATTATATTATCATAGCCTGCCAAAGCTGAAACCAGCATTATAAGTGTACTCTCAGGAAGATGAAAATTTGTAATAAGAGCATCAAGGCATTTGAATTTATACCCCGGGTATATAAAAATACCTGTGTCATCCTCATCTTCACAAATACAGCCGTTTTTTGTTGCAACACTTTCAACAGTTCTGCAGCTTGTTGTGCCTACACAGATAACACGCTTTCCGTTCTTATGTGTTTCATTAATAAGATCAGCGGTTTCCTTTGGCATTATATAGTGTTCCTTATGCATAATATGTTTTGTGACATCATCAACCTTAACCGGTCTGAAAGTCCCCAAACCAACATGAAGGGTTACATATCCGATATTGATTCCTTTTGCTTTGATTTCTTCAAGCATTTCAGGTGTGAAATGAAGTCCTGCTGTCGGAGCTGCTGCCGAGCCTAAATTCTCGCTGTAAACAGTCTGGTATCTCTCCTTGTCTTCAAGCTTTTCCTTTATGTAAGGAGGCAAAGGCATCTGACCTATTTCATCAAGAACAGAATAAATATTATCATCACACTTAAAGCGAACTAATCTGTTACCGTCGTCTTTAACTTCAATAACCTCACACTCAAGCTGACCTTCGCCAAATACAAATTCAGCACCTGTTCTTGCTTTTTTTCCGGGACCGCAAAGACATTCCCACACAAAATTTTCAATCTGCTTTAAAAGAAGGAATTCAACAACAGCACCAGTTTCTTTCTTTACACCATAAATTCTTGCAGGGATTACTCTTGTGTTATTCAGAATTAAGCAGTCACCTTCATTAAGATAATCGGTTAAATTACTGAATATTTTGTGCTGTATTTCCCCTGTCTTTTTGTCAAGAAGCATAAGTCTTGATGCGTTTCTTGGCTCTATCGGAGTCTGAGCAATCAGCTCCTCAGGTAAATTATAGTAAAAATCTGAAGTTTTCATTATATTCTCCATAAATTATAATTGACATATATATATAT
>JAIDEF010000291.1 GCA_029054965.1 Eubacterium sp. | reverse complement strand
ATACCGGATGAACCTTTGTTTCGATATTATCGTGCTTACCATCAAGGTTATACTTAGCATCTCTTCTTTTCTCAAAGAATTTTGTAGCAACCTGACCGAACTGAGCGTAGGAAAGGATATCCTCCTCCTGCTCATAGAACTCTTTAATATCGTCCTTAAAGCTGTCAATAGTATCAGTAATTAAATCTGCAGGGCGGCAGTCAATAATATCGTCATCGCCTACAATTTTCTTTCTGAAATCGGGGTCAATTTCACAAGGTGTTTTACCGTACTTGCCTGCAACCATATCCTTGAATTCCTTGGTTACCATCTTATATCTTTCGCCCATAATGATATTAAACACAGCCTGTGTACCAACAATCTGTGATGTCGGAGTAACAAGCGGAGGATAACCTGAATCCTTACGAACTCTCGGTACTTCGCTGAGCACCTCTTCAAGCTTGTCAGCCTTACCTGCCTGCTTAAGCTGAGAAACAAGGTTTGAAAGCATGCCGCCCGGCACCTGATAAAGGAGTGTATTTGCATCAACACCGAGCATTTTCGGATCAAGAAGTCCGCTTTCGAGATACTTTTCTCTGAGCGGAGTAAAGTAATCACGGATTTCCGTGAGTGCCTTGATATCAAGACCTGTGTCATATTCAGTGCCCTGGAAAGCGGCAACCATCGACTCGGTTGCAGGGTGAGATGTACCCATAGCAAGCGGGCTGATAGCTGTATCAATTACATCAACACCTGCCTCAACGCCCTTAAGCTGAACCATTGACGCAAGACCTGATGTATAGTGTGAATGAAGCTGAATAGGAATATTAACGGTTTCCTTAAGAGCCTTAACCAAATCATAAGTGCCATAAGGGGTAAGAAGACCCGCCATATCCTTGATGCAGATTGAGTCCGCGCCTGCATTCTCAAGCTGCTTTGCATAGTTACAGTAATACTCGATATCAAATACAGGACCTGTTGTATAGGAAATAGCAGCCTGAACATGACCGCCGTATTTCTTAGCAGCGTTGATAGCTGTCTGTAAATTGCGAACGTCATTGAGAGCATCAAATATTCTTAAAATATCAATACCATTATCAATACTCTTTTTTACAAAATAGTCAACAAGCTCATCAGAATAGTGGCGGTAACCAAGCATATTCTGACCTCTGAAAAGCATCTGGAGCTTTGTATTAGGACATTTTTTACGAATAAGACGAAGTCTGTCCCATGGGTCTTCATTCAAAAATCTTAAGCAGGAATCGAAGGTTGCACCACCCCAGCACTCAAGTGAGTGGTAGCCAATCTTGTCCATCTTTTCCAGTATTTCGGAAAATTCCTCTGTTGTCATACGAGTTGCAATAAGTGACTGATGTGCATCTCGCAGGACAGTTTCTGTAATACCAATTTTAGCCATTTGCAACACCTCTTAGTTCAAAGTAACAATTACCTGACCGGCATCAACACTGTCACCCTTATTAACATTAACAGATGCAACAGTACCGTCAGCAGGAGCTACAATATCATTTTCCATCTTCATTGCCTCTAAAATACAGAGAACATCGCCCTTTTTAACTGCTGAGCCTGCAGCAGTTTTAATGTCAAGAATTGTACCCGGCATAGGAGCTTCAACCTTTACACTGCCTGCGCCTGACGGAGCAGGTGCTGCCTTTGGTGCAGGAGCAGCAGCGGGTGCAGGTGCTGCAGCAGGAGCTGCTATTGGTGCAGGTGCACCTGAGCCTGCATTTTCCTCAACTGTTACAACATATGGTGTGCCATTAACTGTAATTGTATAATTCTTCATTGTCATATCCTCCATTATTTAACAGAATGTTTTCTTGGTAAAGTGTTTTCTCTTTTGCCTGCAAGCATATCAAGAGCTGCAATAACTCTTGCTCTTGTGTCTGCAGGTGCACAAATATCATCGATTGCACCGCAAGCCGCAGCAGTAAAC
>JAIDEF010000290.1 GCA_029054965.1 Eubacterium sp. | reverse complement strand
GTCTAATAATTCCTTACAGCCGTTATAAATATCATTATAGGCAATGTCAAAGCGTCTGGAATACTATGGGTCGGCAACATCTCCGCTTTGCTCAGTGTAATCCATTAACTTGTGTACCTTATTATCCTTATCACCATCAAAAATGCGCATCATATTGCGAATGTTGGCACTGTCCATACCTATAAAATAATTGTACTTCTCATAATCATTTTTCTTTAGCTGAACAGCTCTCTTGCCTTCACAGGAAAGACCGACAAACATAATTTTAATCATTTTATCAAGATATTATTTTACAACATATTTTATTGAAATTAAGGGTGAATAGATGTATAATAACATATAGGATGTGATAGAATGGAAAATAACAAATGTGACTGTACTGCAATTGATGAAGCAGCGGTTAATGATATTAGAAAAAATATGATTTCAGACAATGAAATATCAAATCTCTCTAATCTGTTCAAGGTGCTTGGTGACCCTACAAGGGCAAAAATTGTTATGGCTCTTGATAAAAGAGAGGTCTGCGTTTGTGATTTGTCGGTTGCACTTAATATGACTAAATCTGCAGTATCACACCAGTTAGCTGTGCTCAAGGCAAATAATATTGTTAAATCAAGGCGTGACGGCAAGCATATATATTACAGCTTTGATGATGAGCATATAACAACAATTATTGAAATTGCCGATGAACACATAAAGCACAAACATTAATATAATATATTGTACAGTATGATAAAACACTATGAAAGCATAGTGTTTTATTTTTTTGAAAATTTTAAAAAAAGTATTGACAATTGAATATATATTCAACTATAATGAAATTAACAAATGAATAATTGTTCAACTGTTTAAAGAATATTTTTTATTGAAAGGATTATAACTATGAAAAAAACTTATAAGATTGAAGTGGATTGTGCAAATTGTGCAGCAAAAATGGAGGAGGCTGCAAAAAATACTGCCGGTGTTGCAAATGCCGTGGTTTCATTTATGACACAGAAAATGAAGGTGGAATTTGAAAATAATGCGGATGTGCAGTCGGTGATGACACAGGTTGTTAAAAACTGTAAAAGAGTAGAGGATGACTGCGAAATATTTATTTGAGGTGTGGCTTTATGAGTAAAAAACAAAAAATTGTATTGCTTCGTATAATAATATCGGCAGTTCTTCTTATAGCAGTCAAATTGCTTACCTCTTTTTATGACCTTAACCGATTGGCTGAATTACTGCTGTATTTAATTCCATACTTAGTAATAGGTTATGACATTCTGAAAAAAGCAGTAAAGGGAATATTTAAGGGTCAGGTGTTTGATGAAAACTTTTTAATGGCAGTCGCTACTGTCGGAGCTATGGTACTGGGTGAATATCTTGAGGGTGCAGCAGTTATGCTTTTTTATCAGATTGGGGAGCTTTTTCAAAGTGTTGCTGTTGGCAGAAGCCGAAAGAACATCAGCGAGCTTATGGACATCCGTCCTGACTATGCGAATGTTGAAATTGACGGAAAAATAGTTAAAGCAGACCCTGACGATATTGAGGTTGGTACTGAAATTATAGTAAATCCAGGAGAAAAGGTGCCCATTGACGGTGTTATAACATATGGCTCAACAACCCTTAATACAAGCGCTTTAACAGGCGAAAGCGTGCCGCGTTATGCTGTAACAGGTGATGAGATAATCAGTGGTTCAATCAATCTATCAGGTATGATAAGAATAAAAACTACTAAGGAATTTGGTGATTCTACTGTTTCAAAAATACTTGATTTAGTTGAAAATTCAAGTATGAAAAAGTCGAAATCAGAAAACTTTATAACTAAATTTGCAAAATACTATACTCCTGCCGTATGTATCGGAGCACTCGCTCTTGCACTTTTGCCTCCAATTGTAAGATTGCTTGCCGGTTATAATGCTATGTGGAGTGAATGGATTATCAGAGCACTTACATTTCTTGTAATAAGCTGTCCCTGTGCACTTGTAATATCCATTCCGCTCAGCTTTTTTGCGGGTATCGGCTGTGCTTCTGCAAACGGAATATTGGTTAAAGGCTCAAATTATTTGGAGGCAATGTCAAAAACAAAATATGTTGTATTTGATAAAACAGGTACACTTACAAAGGGTGTATTTGAGGTAACAGACATTCATTCTGAAAATGGTTTTAATAAAGAGGAGCTCATTAAATATGCTGCCTGTGCGGAGTGTGCCTCAAGCCATCCGATTAGTGTAAGTCTGAAAAAGGCTTACGGCAAAGAAATTGATTTGTCGGCAGTGACAGATATTGAGGAAATAGCAGGTCATGGTGTAAGTGCTGTTGTTGACGGAAAAAGGATATTGGCGGGTAATATAAAGCTGATGAACAGGGAAGGTATAATTTTTGAAGATAAGATTGACAATGGTACAGCAGTATATGTTTCTGTTAACGGAGCTTATGCAGGATGCATTGTTATCTCAGATATTATTAAGGAAACGTCAAAATCGGCAGTTGCATCTCTGAAAAAAAGCGGTATCAGAAAAACCGTAATGCTCACAGGTGATTCAAAGAAAACTGCACAGCAGGTTGCTGAGAAGCTTGGTATTGACGAGATGTATTCTGAGCTGCTTCCTGCTGATAAGGTTATTAAGGTTGAAAAGCTGCTTGATGAAAAACAGCCTAAGGAGAAGCTTGCTTTTGTAGGTGACGGTATTAATGATGCGCCTGTTCTTTCACGTGCAGATATAGGAATTGCTATGGGTGCACTTGGGTCAGATGCTGCGATTGAGGCAGCGGATGTTGTGCTTATGGATGATGACCCTTCCAAGATTTCGTTGGCAGCAAGGATTTCTATAAAGACGCTTAAAATCGTTAAGGAAAACATTGCTTTTGCACTTTTGATAAAAGCACTTTGTTTGGTTCTTGGTGCATTTGGCATTGCAAATATGTGGTTTGCAATTTTCGCAGATGTTGGCGTTATGGTGATAGCAGTACTAAATGCAGTAAGAGCACTGAAAATAAAGCAATAGAAAAAATCCCTATGGAAAATCGATTCCATAGGGATTTTGTGAATTAAGGATTTATTATTTATACATCGGACCGTAGGTTGCACAAGCACGGTAATCTGCTGATTGCTTATCCTCAGTTCCGAAAGATGACCAGCAATGCGGACGGAAAATTCTGTCATCAGATACATTGTGCATATTAACAGGAATACGGAGCATGGATGCCAATGTAATAATATCAGCACCAACATGACCATAAACCGTAACACCGTGGTTCGCACCCCAGTTAGCCATAACGCTGTAAACGTCCTTGAAAGCGCCCTCGCCTGTAAGGTTCGGAACAAACCATGTTGTCGGCCAAGATGCATCTGTACGTTTGTCAATGGTGTTGTGAATTTCGTCAGGCAGATCGGCTGTGTAACCCTCGGCAAGCTGTAAAACAGGACCGATACCGTCAACCACATTCACACGAAGCATTGTAACAGGCATTTCAGCCTTGCAGCGGAAGTGACTTGAAAATCCGCCGCCGCGGAAGTATTCATAGTTCGCTCTGCACCAGTCAGTTGCATTAAGGCAAGCCTTGATATCTTCCTGTGTCATTTCCCAGAATGGCTTCATACAGCCCTCACCGTTAGTGTTTTTGCTTGCACCGCTGCCGTCAAGAGCAGTTGCACCTGAATTGATAAGGTGAATAAATCCGTTCTGAGCAACTCCGTCAGGCTTAACGCCTGTAACTCTTTCGCAGGCCTCAGGACTCCAGTAGGTACGTACATCGTGGAAGCATGGTGCTGAGCCTGAAACGAGAGTACCAAGCATCATTGCAACACCATTTAATGTGTCATTCTCTGTTGCAAATGGTGTTGGTGCTTTAGGTCCGTTCCAGTCAAAGGTTGATGCCATAATTGCCTCGGTGAAGTCCGCATTGGGAAGCCAGTCAGTCCAGTGTCTCTGGCCCTGGAAGCCGCCTGCAATAGCATTTTTGCCAAGTGCCTCCTCGTGCCAGCCCATTTCATCAAGCTTTTTGTTGCCGTAAAGAATATCGCGGATGATTATTGTCATTTTGGTGATAAATTCCCAGTCCTTGTCGGCAGGAACAACCTTTGACTTTGTTATGATTTCAGGAAGATCCTTGCCTGCGTTAAGGTCAAAGCCCTCCTTACAGTTTTCCTTAACCCATTTCAGAGCCTTGTCATATTCATCATGGTCATAAATTTCAAGTGTAATTCGGCGAACGATTTCTGTCATATCAACCCATTCTGCACGAATGCCGAAATAGTTCTGGAACATATCGGCATTGCAGTAGCTGCCTGCAATACCCATTGCAACACCGCCAAGATTAACGTATGATTTATTCTTCATCCAGCCGATTGCAATAGCTGCACGGGCAAAGCGCAAAATCTTTTCTGCAACGTCTGCCGGTATTGTTCTGTCATCAATGTCCTGTACATCGTGACCGTAAATTGAAAATGCAGGAAGCCCCTTCTGTGCATACGCTGCCATAACAGCAGCAAGGTAAACTGCACCCGGGCGCTCTGTTCCGTTAAAGCCCCAAACAGCTTTGATAGTCTGTGGGTCCATATCAAAGGTTTCAGAGCCATAGCACCAGCAAGGAGTTACACTGAGTGTTGCAGTAACATTTTCTTTTGAAAACTGCTCTGCACATTTTGCAGCCTCAGCACCGCCGCCGATAGTTGTGTCACTGATAATGCACTGAACAGGTGTGCCGTCAGGATATTTAAGTGTGCCTTCAATAAGCTTGGCTGCAGCCTCAGCCATTCCCATAGTCTGCTGCTCAAGGCTCTCACGAACACCGCCCCAGCGTCCGTCAATTACAGGTCTTATGCCTATTTTTGGATATATCATTGTTTTACCTCCGTTAATTTTTCTTTTCTATAATACTTACAAATCTGCCGTATGCCGAATCCCATTCATCGGTATGTGACGGAATGAAGGTATTAAGCTTATGAGTTTTTGCAATTAGCTGTCTGCCCTCGTTAATATCATTTATTTCACCCAAGGCAATAAGCTGAAGTATAATGTTGCCCAATGCAGTAGCCTCAACAGGTCCTGCAGTAACAGGCATATCAATGCTGTCTGCAGTCAACTGACACAAAAATCCATCCTTTGTGCCGCCGCCAAGCAGATGAAGTATATCAAATTCCTTTCCTGTGCATTTTGAAATCTGATTTAATGCATATCTGTATTTCATAGCAAGGCTTTCATAAATGCAGCGGACAATTTCACCAACAGTTTCAGGTATCGGCTGATTTGTCACCTTGCAGTATTCTTTTATTTTGTTAGGTAAATCGCCGTGAGCTGAAAGCATAGAATCATCAGGGTCAATAAAGCATTTGAAAGGCTCACTTGCTTTAGCAAGCTGCTCAAGCTCGTTGTAGCTGTAGAGCTGACCGCCTTTTGCCAAATCTCTTTTTGTTTCCTGAATGAGCCACAAGCCGCTGATATTTTTTAAATAATTTATTTTACCGTTTGCACCAAGCTCATTTGAAAGCTCAAGGCTGTTGCTTTCGTCAGTGACAACAGGCTCTTCAAGCTCGCAGCCAATCAGTGACCAGGTTCCGCAGGATAAAAATGCGGCATTTTTATTTATACATGGCATTGCTGCAACAGCACACTGTGTGTCGTGACCTGCAACAGTGATTACCTTTATGCCTTTATATTCGCCGTTAGCAGTACCGCTTGTGCATAAGGCAGGAAAAATATTTTTATCTATTTTGAATGTATTGAGAACATCCTCGCTCCAGTTCTGCGTTTCAGGATTAAGCATCTGTGAGGTTGATGCAATGCTCTTTTCGCAGACCTTATTGCCTGTAAGCATATAGCAGAACAAATCAGGCATAAATAAAAGCTTATCCGCCTTTTGGGCGTTTTCATCTGTCAGAAGCTGAAACAGAGTGTTGATGTTCATAATCTGATTGCCTGTTTCACTGTAAAGCCGGCTTGCAGGCATTTTTTTATAAGCCTTTTCAATTATTCCGTCTGTACGTGTGTCACGGTAGTGAAATGGTGTGTGAATCAGCTTTCCGTCAGCATTAAGCAGACCATAATCAACACCCCATGTATCAAAGGCAAGAGAATCTATATTTCCTGCCTTGTCAATTGCTTTTTTGACCTCATCAAGTATCATATCTACATTGTGGCAGATATGACCGTCTATTGTCAAAGGGATATTTTCAAATCGGTGAATTTCCTCATAGCTGATTTTAGCTCCGTCATAAACAGCTTTTATGGCACGTCCGCTTGATGCACCGAAATCAAAGGCTAAAACAGTCCTCATTTTACCACACCCTTTTTAAGAAGAATATTTGCGTAAATAGCTTTTTCACCTGTTGCGATGATTAAATATGCATCCTTTGCACGCTCATAAAATGCAAAGCGTTCTGTATATTCAATATCGTGGTGCTCAGGCTCATACTTAGTTAATATCTCTTCGTATTTATTCCATATTGTCGGGGTACCGCAGGAGTCACCTGGTACAACCTCCATAAGCGCCACAGGTTTTTCTGTGTATGTATCCAGTGGAACAAGCTGAAGTATTGCATCAAGTATTTCAGGTACGCCGTGACCATCGGCACGAATAACAATTGCATTTTTGCCAACGCTGTGGCACGGGAAATTGCCGTCTGCAATTACAAGCTCGTCACCGTGACCCATTTGACTAAGTGCCTTTAAAAGGTCAGGTGAAATAATGTTTGGAATACCTTTAAGCATAATAGTCTCCTTTATTAATCATCAGTTTTATGAAGCATTTGGTCATCCGGGTTGAATACCTTATGACCCGGGTGTCTTCCTGTTACCTTATAGTAGCCTCTGAGGTCTATAAGCTTCTGCACATTTTCCTTGCTGATGTCGTGACTGCCGCCTAAAATTACTGCGTTAATTGTGATTTTTGCCCAAAGCTCAAGGCTCTCCATTCTGTAAAAAGCAGTGATAACGTCACTGCCTACAGCAAGGGCGCCGTGGTTTTCAAGCAGCATTACATCGTGCTCATCAAGATAAGGCTCAATTGCATTCGGTACTTCAACGGTTGAGGGAGTACCATAAGGGGTGAGAGGTACAGAGCCTATAACAGCTACATCCTCAATCATATTGTACATATCCATTGCTTTGTGTGCAACGGCAAAGCCTGTTGCTCCAGGTGGATGGGCATGTATAACACTCATTACATCGTCACGCTTGTCGTAGCAGCGAAGGTGCATTTTTATTTCGCTTGAAGGACGGTAGCCCTCCTGAGCCTCAAGAATATTTCCCTCACTGTCAAGCAGCACCAGCTTTTCGGGTGTAATGAAGGATTTGCTTATTCCTGTCGGAGTGGCAAGAATATTTCCATTTTCAAGTCTTACACTGACATTTCCGTCATTTGCTGCAACCCATCCGAGCTGCCACATTTTGTGACATACGTCACATATCTGTGCTTTTATTTCATCCAGATTCTGCATTGATTTTTCCTTTCCGTAATTGACAATTTTTTAGGCATATGCTATGCTACTTATATTATATTGTATTTTTATATGCTTCGCTTGTGGAATAATAGCGGTATAATATGACAATATTCACTTTTTTGAGGTTGAGTATGAATTACAGTGAACTTTATGAAAATAAAAAACGCGGAACCTTCGATTTCCCCATAGAGCTTTATTACGTTGATTCATCATCACCAAGGTATCAGATGCCGCTGCATTGGCATTTTGAGTATGAATTGATTCTGATTATGCAGGGTAGCTTTTATCTCTCTGTTGACGGCAAGGATTATCAGATGTCAGCAGGTGATTGTGCATGGATTAGTGACGGTGTTGTTCATGGAGGTATACCTAATGACTGTATATATGAGTGTGTTGTTTTTGATTTAGGGACTCTTCTTCACGATACACCCGTATGTGCACGCAGTGCGGCAGAATTTATGTCAGATGAGCAGGGCTGCACAGGAGTGTTCAGAAAAGGTACAAGGCAGGCTGAGCTTGCTGATATGCTTTTTGATTCTATGGAGCGTGAACAGAGGGGATATGAATGGACGACAGTCGGCTTAATGTGGCAGCTTATGGGGAGTCTTATAGGATTAAAAAATTCTGCAAGTCCTGTTCCAAAAAAACGAAGACAGATTATCCGTTTAAAGAATGTGCTTGCATATATACGTGATAATTATGAAAATACTGTAACTCTTCAGGAGCTTGCAGATGTTGCGGGTATGGCACCAAGATATTTTTGCCGTGCCTTTTCTTCCATGACGGGAAAAACACCGATTGAATATATTAACTATTACCGCATTGAGCAGGCGGGTGAAAGGCTGTTGCTTACAGATGATTCTGTTACGGAAATTGCACTTAGCTGCGGCTTCAATGATATGAGTTATTTTTCAAAAACCTTTGCAAAATACAAAGGCGTGTGTCCCTCGGTGTTTCGTAGTGCGCAGATTTAATGAAAAATAAGGCACTGTATTAAATTGCTTTGATAACAAAAATTTTAACATTATAAATTCAATTTGGGGTAAATGTTAAATGACACAGTATATTATAAAGGATTATAAAAAAAGTAAATTAATAGTGACCGTTTTGTGGATGGTCTATGCTGCTTCTTATTTTATCAGAACCTGCTATGCTGCGGCAATTGCACCAATTGTGGCGGAGGGGCATTTCAGTAAAGGTGAAATCGGTCTGGTGGGTACCGCATTTTTTATATGCTATGGTGCAGGTCAGCTAATCAGCGGATTAATTGGAGATAAGGTTAATCCGTTTTTTATGTTAATTTTTGGTGCTGCGGCAGGCGGACTTTGCTGTTTTTTTATGCCTCTTGCAGACAGTTTTCCCTTAATGCTGTCAATATGGGGAGCAAACGGCTTATTTCAGTCCATGCTTTGGTCACCGATTTTAAGAATCTATTCTGAAACCATTGACAAAAGTCTGAGTAAAAAAGCAATTTTAAATATTTCGCTGTCGCTCCCAATCGGTACAATATGTGCGTATCTTTTATCAACATTTATTATCAAGTATTCTGGTTGGCAGTATGTTTTTATCAGCGGTGGAATAGTAATTATTCTTTCAGCCGTTCTGGTTGTTTTTGCGTTGTTTTATTCTAAAAAGGATTTATCAGTAAAAGCAAAAAAAAAATTATATGATTTTGAAGATAAAAGCAATGTTCCAAAAGGAAAGCAGGGTGTGTTATCACTGGCTGTGCTCAGCGGTCTGTTTATAATTATGCTGCCGTCATTTCTTCACGGAATGATGCGTGACGGAATAACAAACTGGGTGCCTACAATGATAACAGAGCTTTATGGTGTTTCACCATCTTTTTCCGTTTTTCTCACAATAGTTCTGCCTGTTTTCAACGCTTTCGGTGCGTATGCCGTTGTTCCGCTATATAAAAAGCTTGGTGAAAATGAAATGAAGACAGCAGGTGTTGTCGGTGCTTTGGCACTTGTACCGCTTCTTTTGCTTTTGCTGAAAAACAGAATGTCAGTTTATGTGATAATTGTATTGCTCGCTCTGACAACCTCTGTTATGTATGCTCTTAATTATCTGATTATTTCTCTTGTGCCTGTTCGGTTTTCAAAATTCTCCTGTACCTCAAGTGTCAGCGGAATATTAAATTCAGCAGCGCATATCGGATGTGCAGTATCCTCTTACGGCTTTGGTGCAGTTTCCGAAAAAGCAGGCTGGAATGCAGTTATTATAATCTGGATTGCAGCTGCATTAATGACAGCGTTATTATCATTTTTATCAAATATAAAATGGAATAGGTTTATAAAATAAAAGGCAGGAATACTGTAAAAAATTAACAGTATTCCTGTATTTTTATTCTGTAATAATTTTTCCGCAGGCAATTTTTTTGCCTGAGCTTCCTGATGGCTGTGTTGTAAAATCATCTGCCTTTTCATGTATAATAATAGTTCTTCCAATAATATCTTTAACAGTAAATCTGTCAGTTATAAATATTGAAAGAGCAAAACCATTATTGTTTATCAGCGGCGGCAAATCACCTGCGTGATTTGGATGCACAGCATTATTCGGATTATAATGTGATTTTGCATCTGCAAAAGGGTCTTCAGCATTACCGCTGCATTTTTCACCCTCGTGAATATGAAAGCCGTGAAAGCTGTTGCCGCCGGGTAATCCTGAAACAACCGCATAAACTAAAACACCGTTAGCAGTCTGATAGAATTTAACATTGCCTGAAATATCTTTATATTCCTTACTGCCCTTAATTTCAGCATATGCCTGCGGCTTTTTGCACAAAACCGATATCAGAGCTGAGTTCAGATTGTTATATAATAATTTGTTGTCCATATTATCCCTCCGTTTAATTGTATTCATAAGGCGGTTGTATAATGTGAATTTAAATTAAGAATAAGCATAACCTGTATATAATCGCATTTTGTGTTGTTTACAAAGATTTTGCAGTGTGATATATTATAAATAATAGATGCTTTTTTACTGTGTGCAGGAGTTTGTTATGATTTTTAAGTGTTTTGACAGTGTTGAGGAAATAAAAAAGGGGTGGAGCGGTGATAAAAAGTACTGTGCTGTTAAGGATGGTACAAGGTATCTTCTGCGTATTTCGCCAATTAGCAAATATAATAACAGAAGAAAAATTCATAAAATTATGACTGTGCTTGCAAAACAGGATATATCTATGTGCAAGCCGTTAAAAGTCGGTTTGTGTTCAGAGGGTACATATATTGTTCAGTCATGGATTGACGGTGTTGATGCTGAAGAGCATATTCACGATTATAACGAAAAGCAGCAATATGAATTTGGTTTTCAGTCGGGTGTGATTTTAAAGAAAATTCATACTATTCCTGCACCTGACAGTCAGCAGGAGTGGGAAGAACGCTTTAATACTAAAATGGATAATAAAATAAAAATGTGTATTGAGTGCCCAATAAAATTTGAAGGGGCTCAATATATAATTGATTATCTTAATTCAAATCGCGATTTAATAAAAAACAGACCACAGTGTTTCCAGCATGGTGACTATCATATTGGTAATATGATGATTGAAATTGATAAAATCGTTATTATTGATTTTGACAGATATGATTTCGGTGACCCATGGGAGGAATTTAACCGAATTGTTTGGGCGGCACAGGCTTCGCCTGCATTTGCTTCAGGAATGATAGACGGCTATTTTGATAATAATATTCCTGAATTGTTCTGGAAGCTGCTGAAATTATATATCGGCAGCAACACATTATCATCTGTTCCCTGGGCAATTGACTACTCTCAGGAGCAAATTGATATTATGCTTAATCAGGCAAAGGATGTTCTGGAATGGTATGATAATTATAAATTAACTGTTCCATATTGGTACAGTGAAAACTTTCGAGGTGAAATATGTTAACACATCCTGTAAAGCCTATATATGATAAAAATTCAAAAATGCTTATTTTAGGAACATTTCCGTCCGTTAAATCAAGGGAAATGTGCTTTTTTTACAGTCATCCGCAAAATCGATTCTGGCGTGTGATGGCGAGAATTAATGACAGTGATATTCCTGAGTCAGTTGATGAAAAAAAGCAGTTGATATTATCCAATAATTTCGCACTGTGGGATGTTATTCATTCCTGCGAAATTGAAGGCTCATCCGACAGCTCAATAAAAAATGTTGTACCGAATGACATAAGTGTTATCATTAATAATTCGCAGGTCGACAGAATTTTTGTTAACGGTAAAAAGGCTGAGAGCCTTTACAAAAAATATATCGAAAAACAGGTGGGAATAAAAGCAATTTATCTGCCCTCTACAAGCCCTGCCAATGCTTCGTGGAGCGAGGAAAGATTGGCTGAAGAATGGAAAAAACAGATCTTTGGTGAATAGTTATTATGATTAAAATAAGATATGCGGATTTATCAGATAAAGAAATACTATTAAATAATGACAGTCATATTAAAGAGAATGTTTGTGAGGAGTCAATAAAAAATAATCGTATAATAGTTTTGATTATTGATGGCAGCTTTGCAGGCTGGTTAAGATGGAATTTGTTCTGGGATGAAATTCCGTTTATGAATATGCTGTATGTATTAGAGGAATACCGTGGAAAAGGCTATGGAGCACAACTTGTTGAATTCTGGGAAAATGAAATGATAAAGCTCGGCTATGATAAGGTTATGACCTCATCACAGGCAAATGAATTTGCCCAGCATTTTTACAGAAAGCTTGGTTATCAGGATGCAGGCAGCTTTTTTCCATTTTGCAATGATTTAGAGATTATTTTTACAAAGGAAATATGATATGAATGATTTATTTGTTTACCATGTAGTAACCGAAAAGTCTATGCATATAGGAC
>JAIDEF010000029.1 GCA_029054965.1 Eubacterium sp. | reverse complement strand
TTTATAAGTTCGAAACATTAATCTGTAATTTGGAACTTGACATATACAAGATATAGGTGTATATTATTATATATCTTTTACATATTGTTGTACTATTTCATTACGAAATATGTAAGATATTTCTAAATTGCATTTAAACTGTACCTTTTCTGATGAAAAATTTCAAGAATTTAAAACAGAAGGAGGTGCTGTTAACTATGAGTAGTATTATCATTCCCATTATTATTGGCGTGGTTTGCGCCGTTATTTTTGGTATAATCGGTTTTGTTCTCGGCGGCGAATACCGCAGAAGAACAAGTGAAAAGGAAATTGGCTCCGCTACGCAGGAGGCGACAAAAATAATTAATAATGCTTTGTCTGAGGCTGAGTCCACCAAAAAGGCAAGACTTGTTGAGGCAAAGGATGAAATTCATAAGCTTCGTTCAGAGGCTGATAAGGATATACGCGAAAGAAGAGGCGAGGTTCAGAAACAGGAAGCCCGCTTAAATCAGCGTGAGGAATATCTTGACAAGCGTGCTGATTCGCTGGAAAGCAAAACAGAAGCATTAAGTGAAAAGCAAAAACAGCTTGATGAAAAACTACTTGAAATTGACGGCATTAAGAAAAGCCAGTTTGATATGCTTGAGCGTATCTCAGGACTGACTCAGGAGGAGGCAAAGAAATATTTACTTGCTACTCTTGAAGAACAGCTTGATACTGAAAAAAGCAAGCGCATTATGGAATATGAGCAAATGGTTAAGGATCAGAGCGAGGTTCTGGCACGTGAAATCATTGGCACTGCAATCCAGCGCTGTGCAGCAGACCATACTGCTGAAACCACTGTTTCAGTCGTAGCACTGCCTAACGATGAAATGAAGGGCAGAATTATCGGACGTGAGGGCAGAAATATCCGCTCTATCGAAACAATTACCGGTGTTGAATTAATTATTGATGATACACCTGAAGCTATTACAATCAGCTCATTCGACCCTGTAAGACGTGAGATTGCAAGACTCACTGTTGAAAGACTTATTCAGGACGGACGTATTCACCCAACCAAGATTGAAGAATGCTTTGAAAAGAGCACAAGAGAGGTTAATGCAGTCATTAAGCAGGAGGGCGAAAAGGCAGTACTTTCAGCCAACTGCGGTCAGATTCATCCTGAGCTTGTTAAGCTTATCGGTAAATTAAAATACCGCACATCTTATGGACAGAGTGTACTTAAGCACAGCCTTGAGGTATCATACATTGCAGGACTTATGGCTGCTGAAATCGGTGCTGATGAAAGACTTGCAAGAAGAGCAGGTCTCCTTCACGATATCGGTAAAGCACTTGACCACGAGATGGAAGGCTCACATATCGCTCTCGGTGTTGAGTTTGCAAGAAAGTATAAGGAAAACGAAAATGTTGTCCATGCTATTGCAGCTCATCACGGTGAAATTGAATGCAAAACCGTTGTTGCCTGTCTTGTTCAGGCAGCCGATGCTGTTTCTGCTTCAAGACCCGGAGCAAGACGTGAAAACATTGAAAATTATATTAAGCGTCTGCAGCAGCTTGAGGAAATATCCACAAGCTTTGAGGGTGTTGAAAGAGCATATGCAATTCAGGCAGGACGTGAGGTCAGAGTTATGGTTAAGCCTAATGTCATTGACGATTCAAGAATGCCGTATGTTGCACATATGATTGCTAAAAAGATTGAAAGCGAAATGGAATACCCGGGACAAATCAAGGTTAACATTATCCGTGAATCAAGAGCAAGTGACATCGCAAAATAAACAAAAAGGCCGACTTTTGTCGGCTTTTTTTAACAGCTTAATTATTTAGTGAGGTTAAAATTTTATGATTAAACACATTGTATGCTTCAAGTTAAAAGACAACAGCGCAGAAAATTGTACAGAAACTGCTGAAATTTTAAAATCAATGAAAGGCAATGTTCCCACCCTTCTTGACATTGAGGTTGGTGTTGATTTTCTTCATTCCCAGCGCTCATACGATATAATACTTCAGGTAACGCTTGAAAGTGCAGATAAGCTTGATGAATATCAGAATGACCCCTATCACTGCAATGTAGTTAAAAAGCATATGCATTCAGTTATGGAAAGCTCTGTGGCTGTCGATTATATACTGTAAATCTGTTAAAGCTCTTCGGATTTAATTTCCCGAAGAGTTTTATTTTTGCATAATTTAAAAAATTTACTACATTTTCTGACAAAAAATTTATCGTTTACCAAATATAATTAAATATATTAATATTATATTTTATATATTATTGACATAAAAACGCTATATTGGTATAATAATGTCGTATAATTATAACTTCAGCGGAGGGAATTATGGACGAGAATAAAGAAATAGAAATTGATTTTAAAAAAATATTTGAAATGATAAAGAAAAAGTTTGTATATATCATTTTGATAACAGTTATCGGAGCTATTGTTTCAGGCTGTGTTACAAACTTTTTTATCACTCCCCAGTACACTGCCAGTGTAAAGCTCTATGCATGGAGCAACAGCGAGCATATTCTATCTACCCCCGGCAACAATATAACAACAAATGAAATTGAAGCATCCCAGATGCTTATCAATACATATCTGGTTACTATTCAGAGTGATACCTTCATTGAAAAGGTTGCCGATCAGGTCAGCGGGGATATGACTGTTAATCAATTAAAGAAAATGATTAGCTGTTCAGCTATTGATGAAACCAATATTTTCAGAGTATCTGTAACAAGCACCGATCCCAAACAGGCAGAGGAAATTGCAAATATCATTGCTGATGTATGTCCTGATGAGCTTGTAAGAATATTAAAGGTTGGCGGCGTTGAAATTGTCGACTATGCTAAAGAGCCAACAAAGCCTTCATCACCTAATACAAAGAAAAACATTTTAATCGGTGCTGCCGCAGGCTTTATTCTCAGTTTTGCATTCTTCTTCCTTAAAGATTTGTTTGACACCAGCATTAATGACGAAAATGACTTGAAAAGAGAATTTGATATTCCGATTATCGGTACAATACCAAAGCTTCTTCCTGTTACAGAAAAAAGCAGAACCAATGCGGAATCGGAATTTTTAATGCCCCCGCAGCCTTCGGTTATTGACCACACTATCACAGAAAAGGAGGAAAACTAATATGGCAGATTTAAAAAAACGAGGCAAAAAACGCAATGCCACATCAGGCTTTTCAAAAGATGATCAAAAGAAAATGCTTTGTGCAGATTCCCCCTTTATTGTTAAAGAGGCATACAACGCAATAAGAACAAACCTTTTATTTTCACAGCAGGGTGAAAAATGTCCTGTATTCGTTATAACAAGTCCTACCGCAAATAACGGTAAATCAATCAACGCAATCAATATGGCAATATCCTTAGCCCAGATGGGAAAAAGAACACTCCTTATTGATGCTGATATGAGAAATCCAACCGTTCACCGTATGTTTTCAATCCCCGTTAAAAACGGATTGTCTGAAATTCTTGCAGGACTGACTGACAATATTACAGTGTCCAAAACAGATGTGGAAAATCTTTCGGTTCTCACAGCAGGCAAAATTCCGCCAAATCCTACAGAGCTTCTTTCCTCAGCAAGAATGGATAAGCTTTTGGATTTCGTCAAAGCACATTACGACTGTGTATTCATTGACACCCCTCCTGTAAACCTGGTTACAGATTCAACTTCATTTTCTTCCAAGGCTACAGGATATATTCTCGTTATAAAATCAGTAACGACCGATATTCAGGAGGTTAAAGTTACTGTTAGTACACTACAGCATATCAATGCAAATATTGTCGGATTTGTCCTTAATGATGTCAACGCCAAAAACAAGCGTTATTCACTTTATTACAAAAAAGGATACCATTCAAAATACGGTTATTACAATTACAACTATTCCTATAACTACAAATAACAGGTGAGATTTAATGAGCAGAAGAAGCCGAATCCAATACATAATGGAATTCGCAAGCGGACTTGCTGCACTACTGTTTGCAAATATTGTCTGCTACATAACTTTTACAGCCATAATACCAAAGATTATTGAATATCCCCATAGCAGCTGGTGCAATTATGTAATGACTCTTTTTGTCGTATACGGAATTGTTTTTGCGTTTTTTTCTTCACCGCTTAATCTGCTTATGAGAAGCAGACCAAGGGAATTTCTAACAACGCTTCGCAACTGCGTTGTTACGTATGCGCTGCTTGCAGTTGTTCTGCTTCTTACAAAAAATGAAATAATTGACTCACGCTATTTATTTATCAGCAGTTTCATTGTGTTTTTTGTTGTTGACCTTATACTCAGGTACATCACAAAAAAGTCAATGCTAAAAAGAATCACGAACAGCAGGCACGCTACACAGACCGGTATTATCACCATTTACAGCAAGGCTGACAAATACATTACCGATTTACAGCTTGACTGGACTAAGAATATAAAAGCAATTGCACTGCTTGATGCAGAATATGAAAATAATGGCTATTACTGTATGACAAGCGATGAAGAAGCATCCCCCATTAAAACAAGAACAGATGAAATTTATAATATTCCTGTTGTTGCTAACAAGGAAAATTTAATGGGCTGGATAAGAACCGCTGCTCTTGACGAGGTTTATATAAATCTTCCTGCGGGAAATGAGAGTTATATCGCTACACTTATTGAGGAGCTTGAGGATATGGGTATTACCGTTCACGTTAATATCCCGATTCTTGAAAAAATCCTTAAAAACAGCAAATTCGACAATATAAACTGCAGTATGGTTGCAGGCCATCCTGTTGCGATATTTGCACCGGCAATACATAACGATCGTGAAATCATACTAAAAAAAATAACAGATTTCATCGGTGGATTAATCGGTACTGTTTTGTCACTTCCAATTATTCTTATAACTGCAATTCCTCTGCTTATTGAGTCCCCGGGTCCTCTTATTTTCAAGCAGGCAAGAGTTGGAAAAAACGGACGTATATTCAATATTTATAAGCTTCGCTCAATGTATGTCGATGCTGAGGAAAGAAAGCAGGCGTTAATGGCTCAGAATAAAATGGACGGGCTTATGTTTAAAATGGATAATGACCCAAGAATTACAAAGGTCGGCAAATTCATCAGGAAATACAGTATTGATGAGCTTCCTCAGTTCTGGAATGTGCTGAAAGGAGATATGAGCCTGATAGGAACAAGACCGCCTACCGTTGAAGAATTTGAGCAGTATGAAAGCCACCATAAGAGAAGGCTTTCAATGAAGCCCGGAATTACAGGCTTATGGCAGGTTTCCGGAAGATCAGATATTCAGGACTTTGAAGAGGTCGTAAGACTTGACTGTGAATATATTGACACATGGTCACCTGCTCTTGACATAAAAATATTATTTAAAACAGTTAGCGTTGTTTTAACACATAAAGGTGCCGAATAAATGAACATAGCAATGATTGGTCACAAAAGAATACCATCACGTGAAGGCGGAATTGAAATTGTTGTTGAGGAGCTTTCTGTACGTCTTACAGAGCAGGGGCACAATGTAACTGCTTATAACCGCAAGGGTCATCACGTTTCAGGCAAGGAGTTTGAAACACAGAAGCTGAAATCCTACAAGGGTATAACGCTTAAAAATATTTTCACCTTTGAAAGCAGCAAGCTCAATGCAATCGTGTACAGTATTCTTGCTGCCATCTGCGCATCCTTCAGCAAAGCAAAAGTTGTTCATTTCCACGCTGAAGGTCCGTCATCAATGTGCTGGCTGCCAAAGCTTTTCGGAAAACGTGTTATTGTTACAATACACGGTCTTGACTGGCAGCGCTCAAAATGGGGCGGCTTTGCCACCAAGTTTTTGAAATTCGGCGAAAAAATGGCTGCTAAGCATGCTGACGAGGTTATAGTTCTTTCAAAAAATGTTCAGCAATATTTTCTGGACACCTATAACAGACCAACCGTCTTTATTCCTAATGGTGTTACCAGACCGGAGATTAAAGATGACAGCTTGATTAAAGAAAAATATAATATTTCTAAAAACGAGTATATTTTATTTTTGGGCAGAATTGTGCCTGAAAAAAGAGTCCATTCCCTTATAAAGGCATATACCAAACTGTCAACAGATAAAAAGCTTGTAATTGCAGGCGGCTCAAGTCATACCGACAGATATATGGAGGATATTAAATATCTTTCAAAGGATAATGACAATATTATTCTGACTGACTTTGTAGATGGTGAGCTGCTTGAGGAACTTTATTCAAATGCCTACATATATTGTCTGCCAAGTGATTTGGAGGGTATGCCTCTCAGTCTGCTTGAAGCAATGAGCTACGGCAACTGCTGCTTAACATCAGATATACCTGAATGTACAGAGGTTTGCTGCGACAAGGCAATATATTTTGAAAAGGGCAATGAGGATGAGCTGCAGAGACAGCTTCAGATACTTCTTGAAAATCCGCAGCTTGTTGACGGTTATAAGCTAAATGCAAGCAGCTTTATATGCAGCAAATACAACTGGTCAGCAATTGTTGAACAGACACTCAGATTGTACAAAGGTGAGTAAATGAAAATCTTAATGGTTAACAAGTTTCTCTATCCCAACGGCGGGTCAGAAACATATATGTTTAAGCTTGGTGAATATCTGTCAGCACTCGGTCATCAGGTTGAATACTTTGGTATGGAGCACAAGGACAGATGTGTTGGAAACAGTGCTGAGCAATATACATCCTGTATGGATTTCCACACAGCAAATGCACTTGATAAAGTTAAATATTCACTTAAAACGATTTATTCTAAAGAGGCAAGAGAAAAGCTTAACATAGTTCTTGACAATTTTCAGCCTGATGTTGTTCATCTGAACAACTTTAATTTTCAGCTAACTCCATCAATAATTTATGCTGTTGAGGACTTTGACAAACGCACAGGCAGAAGAACAAAGCTTGTATATACAGCACACGATTATCAATTGATTTGCCCAAATCATATGATGTATACCAATGATGAAATATGTGAAAAATGCATAGGTGGTAATTTTTCAAGCTGTACTAAAAACAAATGCATTCACGGCTCAGCACTGAAAAGTCTGCTTGGTACCATAGAAGCAAAGCTGTACAACAGCAAAAATACATATGACCGAATTGACAATATAATTTGCTGCAGTGAATTTATAAAAACAAAATTAGACACTAATCCCCTGTTTAAAAATAAAACAATTACACTTCATAATTTTATTGACAGTGTTGATAAAAAACAGACAGAAAAAAAGGATTACATACTTTATTTCGGAAGATTTGCTAAAGAAAAAGGCATTGAAACTCTAATCAATGCAAAAGAAATAAACTTTATATGTGCAGGCTCAGGTTCTATGGAGGAAGAGGTTAACGCTGCACCGAATCTTATAAACATCGGCTTTAAAACAGGTGCCGAGCTTGAACAGCTTATACGCGAGGCAAAGTGTACTGTATATCCAAGTATATGGTATGAAAACTGTCCGTTTTCCGTTATGGAAAGCATTATGTACGGCACACCTGTTGTTGCATCGGATATTGGGGGAATACCGGAGCTGATTGAAGACGGGAAAACCGGCCGCTTATTTGAGGCAGGCAATACAGAAAAAATGATAGATGCAATAAACAGCATTGACAGTAAGCTCATGAGTCAGCACTGTCTTGACAAGGACTTTGACACGGTTGAAGCATACTGCACAAAATTAATGGCAATATATAATTCTTAGGAGAGCAAATGAAAAAATTAAACGGAACAGTCATAGTTACATACCGCTGCAACGCACGCTGTAATATGTGCAACAGATACAAAAAGCCGTCAAAGCCTGAGGAGGAAATTTCGCTTGAAACAATAAAAAAGCTGCCCCCTATGTACTTCACAAATATAACAGGCGGTGAACCTTTTATACGTGAGGATTTAAAGGATTTAGTGCGTGAGCTTTATAAAAAAAGCGACAGAATCGTTATTTCAACTAATGGTTTTTTCACTGACAGAATCATTGATTTGTGTAAAGAATTTCCTGATATAGGAATCAGAATTTCTATAGAGGGTCTTGAGCAGACAAACAATAAAATACGAGGACTTGATGACGGCTTTAACCGTGGCTACACTACTCTTAAAAAGCTTGTTGAAATGGGTATGAAGGACGTCGGCTTTGGTATGACTGTTCAGGATGCAAATGCCAAGGATTTAGTTGAGCTTTACAAATTAAGTGATAAAATGAATATGGAATTTGCTACAGCATCACTCCATAACTCCTTCTATTTTGTTGAGGCAAAAAACATCATCAACGACAGACCGATGGTTGCCAAGGAATTTGAAAAGCTTATTAACGAGCTGTTAAAATCAAATTCACCGAAAAAATGGTTCCGTGCTTATTTCAACCACGGCTTAATAAATTACATATATGGTCAGGAGCGTTTACTGCCCTGTGATATGGCATTTGACACATTTTTCATTGACCCTTATGGTGACGTTATGCCATGTAACGGAACTAAAGAAAAAGAGGTTATGGGCAACCTTAATGAAACAGACTGGGAAACACTCTGGAACAGTGAGCAGGCTGACAAGGTAAGGAATAAGGTACGTCACTGCGACAGACAATGCTGGATGATTGGCTCCGTATCCCCTGCTATGCACAAATATATTCAGAAGCCTGCAATGTGGGTAATTAAGCACAAATTCCTCAGATATTTTAAAGATGAAAAATATTCAATGTATGAGAATAAAATCTGCCGTGATTTAAGGGACGGCAAAATAAGCAAGGATGAGTTGGACAAGCTTTCGACCTGTGATATGAATGCTGTAATAAGTGACGGCTTGTCGGAGCTTTCCCGTGAACAGCTAAAGACAAAGTCCGGTGAGGAAATTGTTGACAGCGATATTGCAGAGCAGTTAAAGAGATAAATCATATATCTTAAAATTTATTCCGAAAGGCAATCAGATAAATATGTCCAAC
>JAIDEF010000289.1 GCA_029054965.1 Eubacterium sp. | reverse complement strand
GGAATGGTGAAATGAACGATATAAGAAAAAAGCAAAAAAAACTATTTAAAATATTGAAAGCTCTTGTAATATTCAGTGCAGTATTTATTTTTATTTTCATAGGTTTACAGCCGACAATTAAAGAATATAATCATTTATTGGCAACTGTACTTACGTATGTATGCGATGCACTTGTTGTTGCAGTGCTTTTATTCCTGTTTTCCTATTATTCAAAATATGGAAAATGCGACAGCATAATGACTTCAATAGAAAATGAAATCAATGACAATGGCTATTATCTGACCTCCCGAATTGAAAAAGAAAGCAGTGATTATAGTAAGGCCGTTTACGATGATTTAAAAAACTGCAGCTTTTCAATGAACAGAAATGTTGAAATAAATGATTTTGACTTTTCTGTTAAAGCTATGAAAAAGAAGGAATACTTTTACTGTGCAGTTGTTGAGGAGCTTGACAGAAATGATGTTCTTGCATATCTTGATACTGTTATTACAGACATTACAGTTAACTCTCTCAAACGCAAGGGTAATGGTGTTTTATGTTTTATTACAGATAAGGCGGAGGATGACGCTATTGCTTTAAGTAAAATGATAACACCTCTTGGTAAAAAAGAACAATTAAAAATTGCTATTGCAATATGTGAGGTTAGTACGGGAAGGGTATATTTCTTAGGTAATATTGAAACAAAATGTCAACAGATGATTGCAAATTTTGTAATGAATTGTGATGTCCCAATAAAAGAACAATACATATGCCGCGATAAGCTGCCTTTTCAGCTTGATTTGGAAGATAGAATAAAAAATCTAACACTCAAGGAAATTAAAAGCGATTATTTTTCTGTACATTAAGGAGTAGGTATGAATAACAAAGCAAAAGAATTTTTTAATAATTTAAAAGGAAAAAAGGTTGCATTTGTAGGTATGGGTGTTGCGAATGTACCTTGTGCCGAGTTTATGGCAAGACTTGGTATTGAGGTATATGCCTGTGATAAAAGGGATAAAGAATACATCGGTACTGAAATCTGCAAAAGACTTGATACGCTCGGTGTCAATTTCTCTTTAGGTGACAGTTATCTTGACATACTGCCTGATATGGATTTGATATTCAGATCACACGGAATTCTTCCATTTCAGAATCCATGGATTGGCGAATGTATAGCACGAGGTCAGAAAGTTACTACTGAAATGGAAATTTTTTTCAAGCTGTGTCCGGCTAAAATCATTGCAGTAACAGGCTCTAACGGTAAAACAACAACAACTACTTTAATTGCAAAAATGCTTGAAAAGCAAGGTCACAAGGTTTATCTTGGCGGAAATATCGGAAAGGCTCTTATGCCTGAACTGGAAACAATAACTGAAAATGATATTGCAGTTGTTGAGCTTTCGTCATTTCAGCTTTTAACAATGGGCAATCTTGTTCATTCACCCAATGTTGCAGTAGTTACAAATATTGAATGCACACATCAGGATCATCATATCAGCCTTGATGAATATGTTGATGCAAAGAGAAATATTCTTATTTATCAGAACGCAGATTGCAGAACTGTTCTCAATGCGGACTGCGACTATTCAATAGGCAGCAGTGTTTACCATGATATGCGTTTTGATGTAAGAGGCAAGCTTTTCGAATTTTCAATAGAGCATCCTGTTGAAAACGGTGCGTATATGAAAGATAATGGTGATATTGTTTATCGTGAAAATAACGCAGAAACCCATATTATGAACAAAGATGATATCATCATACCCGGAACACATAATATTGAAAATTACTGCACTGCAATTTCTGCAGTATGGGGAATGGTTGATGCTGATAATATTAAGTATGTTGCACAGACCTTTGGCGGTGTAGAACACAGAATTGAATTTGTGCGCGAATATAACGGAGTTAGATATTATAATGACTCAATTGCCACATCTCCATCTCGAGTAATCAGCGGACTAAAAGCCTTTGACAAAAAAATAATTGTTATTATGGGCGGCTCTTACAAGGGAAATGATATGAGCGAAATGGTTCCGTATATTTTAAAATATGTTAAGCTTTTGGTTTTAAATGGTGCAACTGCTGATAAAATTTACAATTCAATAATTGAAAATCAACACTATAAGAACAGTGATATTGAGATTGTTAAAACAGATGTACTTGAAAATGCGCTTAAAATAGCAAAAGACAAGGCACAGAGTGGTGACGTTGTAACACTCTGCCCAGCCTGTCCTGCCTTTGACCAGTTCAAAACATTTGAATACAGAGGCAGAAAATTTAAAGAATTAGTTAACGGATTTGGTGAATAATGAAAAAAACTTTGGAATTATTAAAGAAATTAACAGCTCCTGTCGGTGTTTCAGGTGCTGAGTATAACATCGTATCTGTGTTAAAAGAGCTGTTAAAGCCATATGGTGATGTTACTGTTGACAATATGAATAATGTATTCTGTACCTTTGGTGATGGCTATCACTTTCTGCTTGATGCTCATCTTGATGAAATCGGTTTTGTTGTTACGGACATAACTGATGATGGCTATATAAAATTTGATCAGTGCAGCAGAACCGATTTAAGATTTCTTCCCGCCTACGAAGTTTTTGTATGGGGTAAAAGAGAGGTTAAAGGTATTATATCAACACTGCCTCCTCATTTACAGACTGCCGATGATGAAAAGAAAGCACCAAAGCTTAAGGCTCTTGCAATAGATACAGGCTATACAAAAGAGAAGCTAATAGATTTTGTTTCACTTGGTGACAAAATAACCTTAAAAAGAAATTTTACTCCTCTTAAAAACAACTATTTGTCAGCATCATGTCTTGATGACAGGTCAGGTATTTGTGCAATAATTATTGCACTTGACAAGCTGAAAAATCTGCCTTGTAAAATAACAGTTATGTTTTCTTCTCAGGAAGAGGTAGGCACAAGAGGTGCTAAAATAGGACCTTTCGGAAAGAATATTGATGAAGCAATTTCTGTTGACGTATCATTTGCTTACACTCCCGGCTGTGATAAAGCAGACTGCGGTGAGATTTCAAAGGGTGCTATGATAGGCTTTTCTCCTATATTGGACAAGACTATCTCAAAAAAGCTTGTTGATGCAGCAAAAAAGAATAATATACCTTATCAGTGTGAAATTATGGCCGGCAGAACAGGAACTAATGCTGATGTTATATCTGTGAATGGCAGTGGTATTAAATCAGCTTTAATTTCTATTCCAGAAAAATATATGCACCAAGCAGTTGAGGTAGTTGACCTTGACGATGTTAAGGCTGTTGCTGATTTAATTGTTGCTTATATTACTGAAAGGGCAGGTGAGATTAATGCTTAAGGAGCTTTGTTTAATTAATTCCACCTCCGGTGACGAGGGTGCTGTAAGAGATTTTATAATTAACAAAATCAAAAATTTCTGCGAATACGATATTGATAATCTCGGCTCAATTATCGCCTTCAAAAAGGGAAATAAAAAACCAAGTAAGAAAGTTATGCTCTGTGCTCATATGGATGAGGTCGGTTTTATTATTACCGATATAACTGACGATGGATACTTGAAATTCAGTGCTGTGGGTGGAATCGACAGCAAGGTAATTGCAGGCAGAGTTGTAAAAATTAATAATACACTCGGTGTTATAGGTCTTAAGCCTATTCATCTTCTTAGCAATAATGAGGCAGAAAAAGCACCTGATTCAAGCGAATTATATATTGACATCGGTGCGAAAAATAAAGAGGATGCACTGCAAAGTGTACATCCCGGTGACTATGCTTATTTTGAAAGTGATTATTATGAGTTCGGAGACGGATATATTAAGTCAAAAGCACTTGATGACAGAATCGGATGTATGCTTTTAATTGAACTGATAAAAAACGAGGTAGAGTATGACACCTATTTTTGCTTTAATGTTCAGGAAGAGGTTGGTCTTCGAGGAGCATTATGCACATCTTTTACAGTTCAGCCTGATATATCAGTTGTGCTTGAAACAACAACTGCTGCCGACTTGTGCGGTGTAACAGGCGGTGACAGAGTATGTGTTCTCGGTGACGGTCCCGTTGTTTCCTTTATGGACGGCAGAACAATTTATGATAAAGAGCTTTATAATTTGGCAATGACTATTGCTAAGGACAATAACATTAAAATTCAAACAAAAACTGCTATTGCAGGCGGTAATGACGCAGGAGCAATACAAACAAGCGGTAAGGGCAGCAAGGTTATGGCTGTTTCTCTTCCTTGCAGATATATTCATTCAGGCTCAAGCGTTGTTAAGAGCAGTGATATTACTGAAACAAGAAAACTTTTGAAAGCGATTTTACCAAAGCTTTATGATTAAAAAAATTGAAAATACCAACGAATTTAACGAATACACAAAAACAGATTTATACTCAGTCAGAATTAAAGCACTGCTAAGCGCATATGGCATTTGCTACGATTTTGCCGTATTCTATAAACAATTAAATAAGAATGGTGAAATTACTGCAATTATCTCAAAGCTTGATGGTGATTTCACTATATCTATGAATAACGCTGACAAAGAGGAGCTTATTGAATTTATCAGTGTTATCGGCTACAGCTCATGTCTTTGTGATAGTTTGACTGATTGTTTTACAAGCTATGACGAAGGCATAATAATGGTATCCGACAGAAAGACGGAATACAGCCTGCCTTATACTGAAATTGATGAATATCCTAAGCTTATGGACTTATTTAATTTTCAGGATTATGAGAGAGCTGATTTCGAGGCTTGGTATGTTGATGTCAGCCATAGGATACGTCACGGCACCGCTAAGGCTTATTCTGTTAATGTTAATAACGAGATAGTTTCAAGCGGTATTTTTTCTTCAATACACAACAGCAATGCAGTATTGACATCAGTTAATACTGCACCTGAATTCCGACGTATGGGATATGGGTCACTGCTTGTTTCACATATGATGTGTGACATACCCGGTAAGGTTTTTCTTATGCGTGAAAAAAATAAGAATGAGCATTTTTACAGCCGTCTTGGTTTTATTAATACAGGAAAGTGGAGATTATATAAATGAATTCTTTTTTCAAAATAAGTAACAGAATTGAAAATGCTGCTGATAAAGCTATGCTGCTTTGTAAGGAACAGTTTGATTACATAGAAGAAGTAACTGAATATAATCAGCTCAAAGTGCAGAAGGCATTTATAAACAATGGCATCAGTGAAAGCCATTTTATAAGCAGTACAGGCTATGGCTACGGAGATAGGGGGCGTGAAACTCTCGACAAGGTATGGGCAGAGGTTTTCGGTGCTGAGGATGCTCTTGTAAGACACAACTTCACCTGTGGCACACACACACTGGCAACAGCGCTTTTCGGTGTTCTCAGACCGGGTGACAAAATGCTTTGCGTTACAGGTACACCATATGATACTATTCATGGTGTTATAGGCATATCTGGCGAAGGAATGGGCTCCTTAAAGGATTTTGGTGTTGAATACGATGAAGTACCGCTAAAGAATGAAAAACTTGATTTTGACGCAATAGAGAAGGCTGTTGATAGCAGCACAACAATGGTTTACATTCAGCGAAGCAGGGGATATGAGCTAAGACCAAGTCTGGCAGTTGATGAAATAGCAAAGGTTTGCAGTATTGTTAAAGAGAAAAATCCTAATGTAATCGTTATGGTTGATAACTGCTATGGTGAATTTGTTGAAAAAACAGAACCTACACAGGTCGATGCCGATTTGATTGCAGGATCGCTTATTAAA
>JAIDEF010000288.1 GCA_029054965.1 Eubacterium sp. | reverse complement strand
GCCTTATCTGAAGTTTAAAAATGACAAAGATATATTGGAAAAAGCATATAAATTTTTATGCGATAATCATTTCATCATTTTCTAAGGAGAGAGCTATATGCAAGAACTTTGTCAAACAATTCAGGAATTTTTAACTGCCCACGGTATACCGGACTGGCTTGTTGTGTTTATAATTTCCCTATGCCCCGTTCTTGAGTGCAGACTTGGAATGTTCACAGCAATCGTACTTCTTGGTATGAATCCGTTCGTCGGCTTTATAATCAGCTTTTTGGGCAATATTCTTCCGATACCATTCATACTCTTGTTAATCAACTGGATATTCAAGGTATTGAAAAAAGTCCCGGGAATAAACAAAATTATTTACTGGCTTGAAGAAAAGACTTTAAAAAAGCGTGACAAAATAGATAAATATGGTATATGGGGACTATTGCTTTTTGTTGCAATTCCTCTGCCGGGTACAGGCGGCTGGACAGGTGCGCTGCTTGCATCCCTGCTTCAGCTTGATAAGAAAAAAAGCTTCGGTGTAATCAGCATAGGCGTGTTTATCGCCGGACTGATTATATCAGTATTGAGTCTGCTTATAGGCAGTGCTGTTTTCGGATAATGAATAGAGAAGAAAAATTTTTGCTTAGTCTTTGCACAAGCTATCTCAATGACAATAGTCCTGAAATTGAGGATATTGACTGGAGGAGCTTTTACAGCCTGGCAAAGGCACATAATTTAATAGGCATCTGCCACTGTGTTTTCAACAAAAATAAAGAGCTGTCAATCCCAAATGGTGTTAGACAGCTTTTTATGGATAAATTTTTTGACCTTGTATATATTTACGAATGCCAGTCGGCTGCACTGAACGATATAGAAGCCATCCTTACATCCGCTGAGATTGGCTATATCCTCTTTAAGGGTGCTGTTCTCAGGAATTTATACCCTGTCCCTGAAAGCCGTTCTATGGGCGATATAGACATCCTTATTAGGGACTCAGACCGCAGCAAGGCAAAAACTGCTCTGGAAAGCTCAGGCTTTGAATGCTATGCGCCTAACGGAACAGTTCGTGAATTCAAAAGGAACAATATTATTTTAGAGGTGCACACCAAAATAATCAGTGAATTTGGTGACGACGCCTTCAGTGATTCCTTTGAAAACTCTGTTTTCGACGGATTTAAGGGTGAACTGAATGACGATTATCACTTTGCATACCTGATTGCACACATAGCACATCATTTCAAATTTTATGGTGCAGGGCTAAAGCTGATATTAGACTTGGCTGTTATGCTGAAAAAAAGGAATATTGATTTAAACAATGTTCTTTCAATATTGAAAGAAATAAGACTTGATACTTTTGCAAAAGAGATTTTAACAGTCTGCTTCAACTGGTTTGGAGTCGGAAAAAATTACGGCAATAACACTTCAAAAACGGAGGATTATCTGCTAAAATGCGGAGCTTTCGGAGATTTGCAGGAAAACAAGGCCGCTATTGTTGTGCGCAGGGATTTAGAGGACGGCAAAAAATATTCCTCAATAAAAACAAAGCTGCGTCTTGCATTTCCGCCTTACAGCAGACTTAAAAACATACCCTATATCAGATTTATTG
>JAIDEF010000287.1 GCA_029054965.1 Eubacterium sp. | reverse complement strand
GTTTATATGATTCCGTATTTTATTGTTAAAAATAAAAGACTCGGAGTAAGAGAGGTTAAGCAGAGAAATTTTAAGGGTGTTATTTCATCATCACTGACTGCAACCTTTTTGAGTGTTATTTCGGTTACTTATCTGGTTTATCTTTTTTCACAGCTTGCCTATTTCTTTTCGGCATTTTCAGGTTTTCTTCCTGAGGGATATGCATTTACAGAAAGCGAGTATGCAAGACGCGGATTTTTTGAGATGTTTGCAATCTGTGTTATTAATTTTATTATCGTAACGCTTGCAGGTATTCTTTCCAAAAAGAATGAGAAGGGCAGAATACCAATGTCAGTAAAAGCTCTTTCGGTATTTATTGTTCTTTTTTCAACTCTGCTTCTTGTAACTGCTATGGCGAAAATGAAGCTTAATATTGAAATTTTCGGTCTTACTAAAAATCGTGTTATGGTTTCCATATTTATGATAATGATGTTTGTGGCAATTGTTTTTTATGTCATTCACATTTTTGCTCCTAAGTTCAGCTATATGCAGAGCGTGGTTATAATTTGCAGTGCGATATTCATTGGGCTTGTATGCTGCAATATTGATGGCGGCATAGCAAAGTATAATACTGAAAAATACCTTTCCGGTGAACTTGAAACAATTGATGTTGATTACCTTTATTCGCTGAGTGACAGTGCATATCCATATATCCTGACGCTTGCAGACAGTGATGATCACCTTGTAACAAAAGATGTTAAGCACGCTGTGGGCAGAATGCTTTACCAAAGATATGCAGATTATTCAAATATTGATTTTGTTGATAATTATACATCTGAACTGACATGGTCACCGTTAAAGGATTTTCGTGAATTTAATTTAGCCGTTCATCATTCAGCAACGACGTCGATTGACTACTATAATTCTATTGATAAGGATGAGAGAAGCGGTCTTGTTCATCAGTATACAATTGATGAGGACGAGTACTATTGGTACGATAGTGCATATGATTCATATTTTAAATATGATGATAACGGCAATTGCAATAAGTACAGCTATAATGAAAAAAGCGGACGATATGAATATATGGGCGTAGTCGATGATTATGAGTATGACTATGATAATGAGGAATTGTGATGAAAACTAAATCTAAAAGAATAATTGCAGTATTACTTATTCTGATTTTGCTGCCAAGTATATGGCATATTGCGATAGGTCCAAGGCAGCTTGATGTTGGTACTGCTGAAGTATATGAGCAGAGAGTTTATTACAAATTTCACACCTATAAATGTGTCGGATGGACTATGGGCGGTAATAATTCTCTTAAATCCGATAGGTGTATTAAGTATGGTCTATTTGCTTGTTATTACAATGCCAAAGATAGTGAGAAAAATAGATATGTTATAAGAAAAGAGCTTCATGAACGCTTTGTTTATGAAAGAGAAGATTTTATAAAAGCCAGAAAAATTTAAAATTGAATAATATTAAAAATGCACTTGACAAATGTGGTTGGTTGTTATAGACTAAAAAAGAGGTTTATAACAATAGACCAAACTTGGAGGTGCATTTTTTTATGGAACTTAAGCTTTGTGAAAGTGATTTCAGATTTATGTGTGTTGTGTGGGACAATGAGCCGCTCAGCTCAGGTGAGCTTGTTAAGCTGTGTAATGCCAAGCTCGGCTGGAAAAAATCTACTACTTACACAACCTTGAAAAAGCTGTGTGATAAGGGTTTTGCACAGAATGTTGATACAATCGTGTCTTCACTTGTAGATAAGGAAAAGGTGCAGTCCTATGCAAGCGAGCATTTTATTGAAAGCTCTTTTGGCGGTTCTTTACCTAATTTTTTGGTGTCATTTTTAGGCAGTAAAAAAATCAGCAATAGTGAGGCAGAGGAGTTAAAGCGACTTATTGACAAGTGCAAGGAGGAGTGAATATGAGCACCTTATTCAACACAATTGTCAATATGAGCATAACAGGCTCTATTGTAATTGCAGTAGTCATAATTATAAGATTTCTTTTGAAAAAGCTGCCAAAAAAATATTCATATCTCTTATGGAGTGTTGTGGCATTCAGACTATGTGTGCCTGTTTCTTTTAAGTCGATTGTCAGTATTTTTCAGTTCAAGCCGCTTCAGGCACATCCGAATAATATAACGCCTGACAGTGGGGTAATGCCGTATGTGCCTACAGCTGAAACAACAGTGGCATCACCGCAGGCAGTCGCACCTATTCAGAATACAGCTGATGCGATTGCTGTGACAGAGGTTCAGCACAGTGTAACAATAACGGATGCTCTGCCTTACGTATGGCTTGCAGGTGTTGTTTTGTTTGCCGTATATGGAATTATATCGTATATCAGCCTCGGCCAAAGACTTTCAGTCTCGGTCAAATATATTGATAATATTTATCAGAGTGACCGCATCGGCTCACCATTTATATACGGAATAATAAAACCGAGAATCTATGTGCCTTTTGATATGGATAACGAGTATTTCAGCTATGTTATTGCACACGAAAGTTACCATATAAAAAGAAAGGATTATTTAATTAAATTATTTGCATTTATGCTTCTGGCAGTTCATTGGTACAATCCGCTTTGCTATATTGCTTTTTGTCTTATGAATATGGATATGGAAATGAGCTGTGACGAAAAGGTGCTTAGCAGTAATGATGAAATTAAGAAAAATTATTCTTATGCACTTTTGTCATTTGCCACAGATAAAAGCTTCCCTGCAC
>JAIDEF010000286.1 GCA_029054965.1 Eubacterium sp. | reverse complement strand
TCAACGAACTGCATATTTTTATTTTACAATACAATATACTCAATTATAGGGTCAATTGATAATCAACCCAGCTTTCCTGTACTGCATTATTAATTTTATCACCTGCCTGATGATTACCTGTCAGAAATGGTGAATCAGGATTGTGTAATTCTGAATTATTCAGCACTGCTTTTAAATCTGTGTTTGCATAGCAATACTTACAAAAATGCCTGCAGGTATCATATGCACCAATGTCATTACCGAAAAAGCAGGCACACTCATTTCTCTGCCCTTTTATTCTCGGCATATCAAGCTTAGTGTGCAGTGCTGTTTCATACACTTTTTGAGTTAAACAACCATTACAGTCAACACCATATGGTACAAGCTCATCGCCCTCGGCACACGCTTTTATTGTAATATCATACTGCCTGCCGATTTCTGCAAAGGCTTTCCCTATTTTAAGACGTTCTTCCTTTGTCACCATACGTGCCTGAGGAAAGTTTATAATAACCTTTTTATACAAATCAATAAAGCTTATAATACAGGTTTTGGTATATCCTGAAAGCTCCCTTGCCATTTGTTCAAAGGTTTCAATATGAAAATCTATTGAATACTTATCATTTATAAATATAGGGTCATATCTCCAGCCAACGCTATCAACACCAACGATTTTTGAAAGTGTTTTGAAATCCGCCAAAACCTGCTTCTTGTCAGGAACATTCGGCTCAATCTCTTTGCCATAAGGCGTTATTGTTACAAACCAATATTGACCATATGGCTTAAGCATATCCATATGCTCGAACATCGGTGCAGGATTTTTGGTGCAGAATGCAATCAAATCAACCACATCAGGATTTATTTCATACCTTGTAACTGATGACGGATTGTAAGGATTACGCACAAGAACATAGCCTGCCTTTATTCTGTTTATAAACCACGTAGAATAAAAAGCAGGTATATCCGTTCTCATTCCTGTTTGCAAAATCATAACTGTATATTATCAGACTGCCACTATGTTAACAAGCTTGCCGGGAACATAGATTTCCTTTTTGATTGTTTTTCCTGCAATTGCTTCGGCAATTCTTTCGTCCTGCTTAGCAAGAGCAATTGCATCTTCCTTTGAAATATCAACAGGAACAACAATTCTTGATCTTACCTTGCCCATAATCTGGAGTGCAATTTCAACAGAATTTTCCTTTGTTTTTTCTTCATCAAAGGCCGGCCACTGTGCTTCGTTAACCATTCCTCCGAAATCCATTACCTGCCACATTTCCTCAGTAACATGAGGTGCAAATGGATTAAGGAGAATTGTAAGTGCTTTAAGCTCCGCCTTATTGACACCCTTTGCATACATTTCATTAATCAGGCTCATCATAGCTGCAATAGCTGTGTTGCACTTAAGATTATCAATATCCTCTGTAACCTTTTTGATTGTCTTGTGCATCATAGCTTCAAGGTCAGCAGAATATTCGTCGCCGTCATTAACAATTTCCTGCAAGTTCCAGTAACGCTCAAGGAATCTCTTACAGCCCTTGATTGAATCGCTGTTCCAGGGAGCGGCCTTTTCAAAGTCACCGATGAACATTTCGTAAAGGCGCATTGTGTCTGCACCATACTGGTCAACGATATCATCAGGATTAACAACATTACCTCTTGACTTTGACATTTTTTCGCCGTTCTCACCTAAAATCATACCGTGTGAGGTACGCTTTGCGTAAGGCTCCTTAGTAGGAACAACACCGATGTCATAGAGGAATTTATGCCAGAAGCGTGAATAAAGCAAATGAAGTGTTGTATGCTCCATACCGCCGTTATACCAGTCAACAGGACCCCAATATTTAACTGCTTCTGACGAAACAAGCTCTTTATCATTATGAGGATCCATATATCTTAAGAAATACCAGGAAGAACCGGCCCACTGCGGCATAGTATCGGTTTCTCTCTTAGCAGGCTTTCCGCAGCAAGGACATGTAGTATTTACCCAGTCAGTGATTTTAGCAAGCGGTGACTCACCTGTATCAGTCGGCTCATAGCTGTCAACCATAGGCAGCTTGAGAGGCAGCTCACTTTCAGGCACAGGAACATAACCGCAATCGTCACACTTAACAATCGGAATAGGCTCACCCCAGTATCTCTGACGTGAGAATACCCAGTCACGCAGCTTGAAATTAACCTTCTGATGACCCTTGCCCTCTTTTGTCAGCCACTCGGTAATAGCAACCTTCGCCTCCTCAACAGTCATACCTGTCAAGAATGATGAGTTAACCATTTTGCCTGTGGCACAATCAGTAAATGCCTCATTTTCAACACCAACTGTTGAGCCTGCAACAACCTCAATAATAGGCAAATCAAATTTCTTTGCAAACTCCCAGTCTCGTGTATCGTGAGCAGGCACAGCCATAATAGCACCGGTACCATAGGATGTCAGAACATAGTCTGAAATGAAAATCGGAATTTCAGTATCATTAACAGGATTGATACCCATAACGCCCTCAAGCTTAACGCCTGTTTTGTCCTTATTAAGCTCAGTACGTTCAAAGTCACTCTTGCGTGCAGCCTCCTGCTGATATGCACGGACTGCATCAAGGTTTGTGAGCTTATCTGCCCATTTTTCAATCAGTGGGTGCTCCGGTGAAATAACCATATATGTAGCACCAAAAAGAGTATCCGGACGGGTTGTATAAACAGTAAGAGTGTCACCAAGTGTTGTGCCGAAGTCAACCTCTGCACCTGTTGAGCGTCCAATCCAGTTTTTCTGCTGAACCTTAACTCTGTCGATGAACTCAAGGTCATCAAGGTCGCTTACAAGACGATCGGCATACTCTGTGATTTTGAGCATCCACTGGCTCTGATTTTTTCTGATAACCTCGCTGCCGCAGCGCTCACAAACTCCGTTAACAACCTCTTCATTTGCCAGCACGCACTTACATGATGTACACCAGTTAACGGCCATTTCCTTTTTATAAGCAAGACCTTTTTTGAATAACTGCAGGAAAATCCATTGTGTCCATTTATAATAGCTTGGGTCAGTGGTATTAACCTCACGTGTCCAGTCAAAGGAGAAGCCCAAAGCCTGAAGCTGTGATTTGAAGTGAGCAACATTATTTTTAGTAACCTCTTCAGGGTGAATATGATTTTTGATAGCAAAGTTTTCTGTAGGCAGACCAAATGCATCCCAACCCATAGGATAAAGAACATTGTAGCCCTGTAATCTCTTTTTACGTGCAACAATGTCAAGAGCAGTGTATGAACGAGGGTGACCTACGTGAAGACCCTGACCTGATGGGTAAGGAAATTCAACAAGACAATAAAACTTTGGCAGTGTATAATCCTGCTTTGCGGCAAATGTATTTTGTGTATACCATACATTCTGCCACTTTGTTTCAATCTTTTTAAAATTGTAATCCATAGTATATTAATCCTCCAAATAATTTACAATATCTATTTTCTGTCCATCCTCCCAAAGGCGTTCAAGCTGATAGAAATCACGCTGATCCTTATAGAATATATGAACAACAACAGAACCGTAGTCAAGACAGACCCAAGGTGTTTTTTCACCCTCAATATGGTGTGGCTGAACACCCTCTAATGACAGCTTATATTCAACCTCCTCAGCCAAAGCCTTAACCTGAGTTGAGCTGGTACCTGTGGCAATAACAAAGTAATCGGCAAGGATTGTTAAATCGGTTATACCGATAACCTCAATATTTTCACCCTTTTTACTGTCAATTGCCTTAACAGCGGTTTTTACAATATCTTTAATTTCCATATTTCACTATCCTTTATTAACTTTATACTTACCGCCAAAATAAGCGGATAATAACCAATTATAAGCATCCACCGTATCGCTGTGAAGGGGTCTTCCTTTTTTTACAACTGATTTAATGGTATACCTTGTAGCATACATCAGGCCGTATTCCTTACCACGCTCAGCTTCGGCTCTGATATTATCAATATCATCATAATCCCTGTCTGCTGAAATAAAATCAGCTAAATAAACGATTTCATCAAGCAGTGACATATTGGCTCTGCCTGTAGTATGATATCGGATCGCATTCAGTATTTCATCATCCTCAATACCAAGGATAACCTTAGCATATGCTGCACCTGATATCTGATGATAAAACTTTTTTGAATTTCTTTCAAACTCAGTTATGGTCATACCTGCTTTTTCAATAATTTTAAGCTGTTCATCCAAATCAGCCTCCTTGCAGATGTCGTGCAGAATTCCTGCTACCTCTGCCTTTTCTTCATCTGCACCATATTTTTTTGCAAGTTTCTTTGCACATTCTGCAACACAAAGTGAATGATAGAATCTGTAATCACTGAGTCTTTCTTTTATTATATTTTGGTATTCATTAATATTATACACAGTATAGTCCTTTTTCAAAAATGTAATCTGATACTTTTTTTGGCAGCAATTTTGAAACATCACTGCCGTTTTTTATTTTAATCCTTATTTCACTTGAGCTGACCTTTAAAACAGGACGGCTTGAAATATAAAAGCTGTCAAAGATGCCAAGCCTTTGGGCACTGTTTATTATCAACTGTCTTTCTTCTTCATTTTCGCGTGCGGAGGTACAGAGAGTAACCATATTGAGAATATCCTCATATCTGTACCATTTATCAAAATTCACAAACTGGTCTGCACCGATTATAAGAAAAAATTCAGAATCAGCATAAAGCTTTTTCAACTCAAGCAGAGTATTATAGGTATACGATTTATCTTTACGTTCAAATTCAATAGTTGAAATTTCATAAGGCTTGTTCTCTATAGCAAGCCTTAACATATTAACCCTGTCCTGTCCCGAAAGCAAGCCTTCATCACTTTTGTGCGGCGGCTTTGCGGTAGGAATTAAAAGCAGCTTATCAAAGCTCAAATCCTCAAAAAAGGTTTCAGCCAGATTAAGATGCCCATTGTGAACAGGATTAAATGCACCGCCGAAAATTCCGATTCTCATTATTTGTTACCACGATACTTAGGTCGGTCATAAATCGCATAAGGATTTTTCTCTTCCTTTTCTCTCTGACGCTGACGCATACCCTTGATTTTAACCTTTTTCTTAGCAGTTGCTTTTGCTTTTCCTGAGCCGCGTTTTTTCTTTTTTTCTGCAATGCGCTCCTCGTCTGCCTCTCGGTAAAGCACAATAATACCGCCGATAACCTGAATAACCTCAGCCTGCAGCTTGTGGGCAAGCTGCTGTGCAAGCTCCTTTGGTCCTTCGGGTGCAGTTTCAAGATGAACACGGATTTTAATAAGTTCCCTTGCGTCAAGTGTATCATCAATCTGTGTAATCAGATTGTCGCTTATGCCCTCTTTGCCAAGCTGAATAATCGGCTCAAGCGAATTTGCCTTTGCTCTCCAGGCTGCACGTTCCTTTGATGTCATATAAATCACCATAACCTTTCAGGCTACAAATAGTTCATTAAAAATCATCAACATCCTGCTGTAGCCTGACAAGGTGTTAATGGTGATTGCAGCCATCTCAAAATTATGCTATCGGCAAATTTTGAGGGCAATATAATCTAAAATAGTGTGATTTTTCACACTATTTTCTCCAATTCCTTTGTAAGTAATCTTAAAGCCTTACCTCTGTGGCTGATTTTGTCCTTTTCCTCTGCGGTGTATCTGCCGAATGCTCTGCCCTCAACAAGGAATAGCGGGTCATATCCGAAGCCTTCGTTGCCGTCACGCTCAAAGCCGATATAACCTTCACACTCACCGCGTACAATTATTTCCTTTCCGTCAGGGAATTCACAGCAGATAGCACACACATAATGTGCGGTGCGTTCTTCGGCAGGAACACCCTCAAGCTTTTCAAGAAGCAGGTCATTATTCAGCTCGTCATTGCCGTGGTCACCTGCGAAGCGTGCTGAAAAAATACCGGGTGCACCATCAAGATAATCAACACAAAGTCCTGAATCATCGGCAATTGCAGGCATATTAGTTTCCTTACAAGCTGCAAGTGCCTTGATTTTCGCATTCGCCTCAAAGGTATCGCCATCCTCTTCAACCTCTTCAAGAGTAATGCCAAGCATTTTTGCAGTAACCACATTAATACCGAGCGGTGATAAAATACGCTGCATTTCTGCAAGCTTTTTCATATTATTTGTTGCAAGAATAAAATCCATAATTAATCCTCGTTAGTTATAAAGTTAGTTATATCCTCATCGTCCTCAGGCACCTTAGCATCAAAAAGCCCTGCTGCAAAAGCATCAGCATCAAATGGCTGCAGGTCCTCAATTCTTTCGCCCACACCAACGAATTTAACAGGTACGTCGAGTTCATTATTGATAGCAAGAACAACACCGCCCTTGGCTGTGCCGTCAAGCTTTGTTAATACAATACCGGTAATGCCTGCAGCTTCCTTGAAATCCTTAGCCTGATTAACGGCATTCTGACCTGTTGTAGCATCAAGAACAAGAAGAATTTCCTTTGATGCATCAGGCAATTCTCTTTCAATGACACGTGAAATTTTGTTAAGCTCGTCCATAAGATTTTTCTTATTATGCAGTCGGCCTGCTGTGTCAATGATGATAACATCTGCACCCCTTGCCTTACCTGCCTGAATCGTATCATAAACCACAGCGGCAGGGTCAGAGCCCTCAGCATGCTTGATAAGGTCAACATCTGCTCTGTCTGCCCAAACCTGAAGCTGTTCAATAGCAGCAGCACGGAAGGTATCGGCAGCACCAAGAATAACCTTTCTGTTCTGCCCCTTAAGTCTTAATGCCAGCTTACCGATTGTGGTGGTTTTGCCAACACCGTTAACGCCAATCATCAGAATGATTGACGGCTTTGAACGAAGTCTGAGATAGCTACCGCCCCAAACTACACCGGATACAATATCCTTCATAGTTTCACGGACCTGCTTGACATCCTTGATTTTATCGTTTTCTATTTTTCTTTTTAAATCACGGATAATTCTTTCGGCTGTCGGCATACCAACATCACCCATAATAAGAATTTCCTCAAGCTCATCAAACAGCTCGTCGGTAATCTCCTCATAGGACTCGATAACCTCGTCCATCTGAGCGGTAATACCTTCATCTCTGGTTTTCTTTAAACCCTTTTTAAATATTGAAAAAATGCCCATACATCCACATCCTTATAAATTTTATTCTTCAAGTCCCATCTGTGCAGCAAGCTCTGCTGTCTGCAGCTCAATGAGCTTTGATACACCCTTTTCCTGCATTGTAACACCATAGAGAACATCTGCCTCCTCCATAGTACCACGGCGGTGTGTGATTGAAATAAACTGCGTTCTGTCAGTCATTTTACGCATATACTTTGCAAAGCGTTCAACATTAACATCATCGAGTGCAGCCTCAACCTCATCATAAATACAGAATGGTGCGGGCTGTACCTTAAGCACGCTGAACAGAAGTGCCATAGCTGCAAGTGATTTTTCACCGCCTGAAAACAGGCTGATATTCTGAACTGCCTTGCCCGGCGGCTGAATATTGATTTCTATTGCAGACTCAAGGCAGTTGTCAGGATTTTCAAGTTTGATTTCACCCTTGCCGCCGCCAAAGAAATCAGCAAAGCAAACCTTGAATTCTTCGTTGATTTTATTGAATTTTTCAAGGAATTTCTCACTCATTGACGCTGTCAAATCCTCAATGATTTTCAAAAGCTCATTTTTGGATTTTTCAATATCATCAATCTGTTCCTTTAGAAATTCGTATCTTTCAGACACTTCCTTATATTCCTCAATTGCACCAACATTGATTGAACCAAGACCCTTGATTGCAACCTTAATTTCGTGAAGACGTTTTTTAGCCTCACTCATATTTTCAATTTCAATATTAAGAGCCTCCGCCTCACGACGTGTTAATTCGTACTGCTCAAAGAGCATATCGTTCAGCTCGTCATATTCCTTACGCATAGCAATCTTGCGCTCATCAAGTCTGACAAGCTCTCCTGAAAACTTTTCACGCTCCTGTCCTTTGTTGCGCTCGAGTAATCTTAATTCGCCTGAGCGTTTTTCAAGATTATTACGTTCCTCAATACTATCAGCAATCTGAGAATTAGAGCCTTCTGCCTTTTTGCGGAGTTCGTCAGCCTGTGCCTTAACCTCATTAATTGATAAAAGAAGACTACTGTTTCTTTCCTCCAAGATTTTGATTTCATCCTCAATGGATTTAACTCTGTCACTCTGAGAATTCTTACGCAGCTCCAATTCCTCAATAGACAGCTTTGCTGATTCAGTATCCTTGGCAATGGTAACAAGGTCAAGATTAATTTGCTGGCTTATCAGCCTGTATTCCTCACGCTTTGCATTAATCTCCTCAGCATTACCGCTGGTTTTTGCAAGCTGAGCTTCAGCATCAGCAATCTCTGCTTCTATCCTCTCAGCCTCATCCTCGCTAATCTTATTAATCTGCTCAAAACCGGCAATACGCTCGTCAGCATTATTTTTTTCTGCAATAAGACTGTCACACTGAGCACGCAGTGCATCAAGCTTTTCTTTTATCAGTCTGTGCTCACCCTGTGAACGGATAAGCTCTTCCTTAGCCTGCTGCATATCAACCTCAGCACCCTGAAGCTGCGCTGCTGCATAATTAGCATCCTCAAGAGCTGTTTTAAACTCTGCTTTAAAAGCGTTAACCTTTTCTTCAAGCACCTTAGCCTGTTCGTTAAGCTCGTCAATCTGGTTTGACCTCGACAGTATACCTGCACCCTTTGACTGGGAGCCACCTGTCATAGAGCCGCCCGGGTTAATAACCTGACCATCAATTGTAACAAGCTTAAATCTGTTGTTATATCTTTTGGCTATGCCGATAGCACAGTCCATATCATCAACAATAACAACTCTGCCAAGCAGGTTAGAGATTATATTTTTATATTCACTTTTGCACTCGACCAAATCAGATGCAATTGCAACAAATCCTAAATTATCGTCAAGATCCTTTTCATCAAGATTTCTCGGCTTGATAGCAGAAATCGGTAGGAATGTTGCCCTGCCTATACGATTATTTTTTAAGTAATAAATAGCACGCTTTGCGTCAGCCTCGTTCGTGGTAACAATGTTCTGCATTGCTGCACCGAGTGCAACCTCAACAGCAACGGAATATTCGTTGTCAACTGTTATAAGCTGTGAAAGCGGACCGTGTATGCCTGAAAGAGCCTTGCTCTGTGACTGCTTCATAACAGCCTTAACAGCACCTGAAAAGCCCTCCATATTTTTTTCAAGGTCAATTAACATTCTTGCCCTTGACTGCTTTTGTGACAGCTCAAGGCTTGCCTTTTCAAGGTCTGCCTTTATTTTATCCGCCTTTGCGGTTTTGTTTTCAAGCTTCAGCTTATAGCCTGAAAGTGAATTATTATTTTCATCAATTCTGTTTTGCAGAAACGAAAGATTTTCTTCACTTTCCTGCATTTGCGCTTCTGCTATTTTAACATCCTTTTCACACTGAGCAATGGAGTCGTCAACAACACTTCTTCTTGAATTTATTTCCTCAATTGATGAAATTGCCTGTGAGCATTTAACCTTGCAGTCGGAAAGTTTAAATGTAAGTGCAGTGATTTT
>JAIDEF010000285.1 GCA_029054965.1 Eubacterium sp. | reverse complement strand
GGCTTGTGGTAATATATCAAAGCATAATGACATTACTTGTAAAGAGGTGAAAGTAAATGAAAGACGGAATTCATCCAAACTACGATACTTGCACTGTTAAGTGTGCTTGTGGCAATACTTTTGAAACAAAAAGTACTAAGAGCGAATTAAAGGTTGATATCTGCTCAAAATGTCATCCATTCTTCACTGGTAAGCAAAAGCTTGTTGATACAGGTGGACGAGTTGATAGATTCAACAAGAGATATGCACGTAAGGGCTAATCTGAAAATCAATGGCAATGGTAATTACCGTTGCCTTGTTTTTTTGTGGTGATATTATGAAGGAATACAAAACTGTTGAATTTGAAAGCAGTGACGAATTTGTTGAAAAAAAGTCACGCTTTATCGGTTATGTTAAGCCGGTAAAAACACAGGCTGAGGCTGCAGAATTTATTAATTCAATCAAATCAAAGCATTGGGACGCTGCTCATAATGTATCTGCATATGTCCTCAAAGAAAATAACATACAGCGTTCAAGTGACGATGGTGAGCCGAGCGGAACCGCCGGTGTACCGGTTCTTGATGTTTTGCTTAAAGAGGGGCTTGTTGATGTCTGCGTTGTTGTAACCAGATATTTCGGTGGAACGCTTCTTGGAGCAGGAGGATTAATCAGAGCATACTCTCATAGTTCAAAAATAGCTGTCGCTGCCGGTAACATAATCACGATGGCTCCGTGCAAAATTCTGAGTGTTTCAGTTGACTATAGCTTTTACGAACGAATGAATATTATGCTAAATGATTTTGGTGCTAATATTGAAAACAGTGATTTTGCAGATAATGTCACTATCAGATTTTCACTTAAAGAAAGTCTTGTTGACAATCTTAGCAGGACACTGACTGAACAAAGCAACGGCAAGTATACGCTTGATATAATCGGTGAAAAATTTGCAAAAATATAAAATTCATGAATATTAATGGAAAAACCTGTCAATCATTTATTTGAAAGGCAGGTTTTTTTATGAAAATCTTTAAGATATTTGTTCCTGTATTTTTGCTTCTGATTATAGTAACCTCATGTATAACACCAGATATTACATCTGCAGAAAGCATATCAGACAAGGTATTAAGGCTTCATATTCTTGCAAACTCCGATTCATCTGAAGACCAAAACATAAAACTTGGTCTGAAAAACTATTTTTTAGACCATACCAAGGAACTTTTTATCGGCAAAACAATTGAGGAGAATGTTGAGATAGCAGAAAACAGCAAGGAGCAGATTGAAAATATCTGTAACAGTTATTTAAAAAATTATGGCAAAACAGCCTTTGTAACTGTTGAAAAAGAATTTTTCAACACAAGAGTTTATGATGACTTCACCCTGCCAT
>JAIDEF010000284.1 GCA_029054965.1 Eubacterium sp. | reverse complement strand
CACAAAGAATGCCTATAAAGCCAACAAGCTGTCCTCTGCCCTTTTTATCACGCACAAGCTCAATGAAAATAACCACAAAAAGTGCGGTCATTGAAAAGTCAATTCCTGTGAAGTCAATAGGAATAATCTGTCCTGCCAGAGAACCTATAACGGAGCCGAGTATCCAGTAAATGTGGTCAAAAACACCAATTAAAAATCTTGCGTGAGCTTCGTTGATATTTTCCGGAACTGTTGTAATAGAGGTGTTGACAGAATATGTTTCGTCAGTCAGGCTGAAAATCATAAATGGATATCGCCACTTGCCCTGCTTGAATTTGTCAACATAGCTTAGTCCGTAGAACATATGCCTTGAATTGATAAAAAGGGTCATCATCGCAACAGTAGGCAAGCCTGAGCCCTGACGGAGTAAATCCACGAGCAAGAATTGTCCTGAGCCTGCATATACTGTCAGTGAAATGAATATAGCCCATATGAAATTGTAGCCTGCATCATACAGCATTATTCCGAAGGCGGAGCCGAGGAACAGATAGCCGAAAAGAACAGGAAGTGATTTTTTTAATGCAAACAGCAATGTTTCTTTTTTATTCGTCATAGCCAAACTATTATAATATAGAAATGCTGCATATTCAAGACAATTTATAATTTGATATGAAACAATCGGGTATAAACAAACATTTTTATAATAAATTGTTAAAAATATTAATATACCATTGACTGATGTTGAAAATTATTGTACAATATGCACAATGAATAAATTAAGAAGGTGTTTATTATGAGTAACAACGCAGGAAATATCAGAAATATAACTTTAGTAGGTCATGCCTCAAAAGGCAAAACAACTCTTTGCGAGGCAATGCTGAATATAGCAGGTGCTACTGAAAGACAGGGTAAAGTACTTGATGGGAATACAGTATGTGACTTTGATTCTGAGGAAAGAAAAAGAAAAATAGGTATTTCAAGTGCAGTTGCATCAATTAATTATAAAGGTAAGGATATTAATTTTATTGATACTCCGGGCTTGTTTGATTTTGCGATGGGCAGCGCTGAGGGTGTAAGAGCTGCTGATACGGCAATTATTGTTGTTTCCGCACGCTCAGGTTTGGCAGTAGGTGCTGAAA
>JAIDEF010000283.1 GCA_029054965.1 Eubacterium sp. | reverse complement strand
TGCTCCAACTGCGGAAACATTGTAATCGGCAAAGAAGTGCCGAATCAGTGCCCAGTCTGCAAAAAGCCAAAGGGCTACTTTAAAATCAAAGCTAATAATTATTAATATAAACGCCTGCCCCGCACTGAAGCTTCGGGCAGGCAATGATACATAGATAATGAAAGAAAAAGAAAAATCAACCTTCAGAAAAATCGAATACCATAAAAAAGAAAGCTTTTACCTGATTGTACGTGGTGTTGAGGTTGGGATTTTTGCAGGTCTTATTTCTGTACTTTACAGATTTCTGTTATCTATAGCAGAAACACAGCTTTATAAAGTTCTTGACTTCATAAAAGAAAATCCTATAAAAATCATCATATGGCTTGCTGTTCTTTCTGCAATAGGTGCAGGTGTTGCACTGATTTGCAAATGGGAGCCAATGGCAGGAGGATCAGGTATACCTCAGATAAACGGTGAAATAAAGGGTCACTTTTCACCAAGCTGGTGGAGGGTAATTCTCGGCAAGCTTATTGGAGGAACTGCAGGTGTATTCTGCGGTCTGTCACTGGGCAGAGAAGGTCCCAGTGTTCAGCTTGGCGGTATGGCAGGCAAAGGCATTGCAAAAATCACAAAGGCTGATAAAACAACAGAGCTCAGAATGATAAGCTGCGGCGCAGGAGCTGGTATGGCTGCAGCATTTAATGCACCGCTTGCAGGCATAATGTTTGTTCTTGAGGAAATACACCACACCTTTGACAAAAGTATTTTGTGTATGGGCATAGTTGCTACGGTAACAGCAGATTTTACTTCAAAGCTTTTCTTCGGTCAGAGCACAGTATTCAATTACGATACTGTTAATTTTCCCCTTCGTTATTACTGGCTGCTTATTCTTATGGGAATAGTACTCGGAATAAGCGGTGTACTATACAATATAATAATGCTGAAAACACAGGATTTGTATAAGAAGCTTGCCAAAATCCCAAACCTGATCAAGCTTCCTTTAATCTTTTTATTCAGCGGTATTGTCGGACTGATTATGCCCGAAATTCTATGCGGCGGTCATTCCATGGTTGAACTGCTCATGGCTGAAAAGCCTGAACTTTTAACTATGTTTATATTCGTTACGGCAAAATTCCTGTTCGGTGCAGTATGCTTTGCATCCGGTGCACCTGGCGGAACACTTTACCCCCTTTGCATCCTCGGCACATATCTCGGTGCAATGTTCGGTACAGTATCAATAAACACATTAGGCTTAGGCAATGAATTCTGGGAAGAATTCGTTGTGCTTGGTATGGCAGGATTTTTCGCCGCAATCGTTCGTGCTCCCATTACAGGTATTGTGCTTGTATTTGAATTAACGGGCAATATGCAGAATCTTCTGCCAATCGCAGTTGTCAGCCTTATCAGCTATGCTCTTGCAAATCTCATAGGTGTAAGTCCTATGTATGAGGCACTGCTCGAAAGGATGGTCAACGGCGACCACGCTGAGCCTAAATTCAGAAAAATTAACGAAAAGGTTTTACAAACCTTTGTTGTACCCGTAGGGAGTCCTGTTGCAGGCAAAAGAATTATGGACATAGACTGGGGCAAGCATTGCTTGATTGTAAGCATTGAACGTGACGAGATTTCAATAACACCAAAGGGCGAAACGAAAATCAGAGAGGGCGACGAGCTTGTTATACTTGTCAGTCAGCGAAGATTTTCAAGAGATAAAGAAAGACTTGAAAAAATAATAAATTGAGGTGGATTTTATGGAAGAAAGGCAATGGTACAAGGGCGACACACACATGCACACAATCAACAGTGATGGTGTTCTGACAAAAGGACAGCTTGTTGACAAGTGCAAAAAGGCAGGTCTTGATTTTATGATAATCACAGACCACAACTTCAATTCTGTTGACAAGACTTATTTTGACAAAGAAATGCTTGTTATTCAGGGTCAGGAGCTGACAGATGAGCCGGGTCATGTAAACGTATGGGGCAAAAAAGTACCCTTTGACCCGCCGCACAAGCTTGATACGGCTGAGGATTACCACAGATACATAGATGCCTGCAAGAATGTCGGTGCAGTAGTTTCACTGAACCATCCGTTCTGTTCAAACTGTCCTTTCAGATTGGAGCCTGAGGATTACCCCTTTGACTGCGTTGAGGTATGGAACACAATTCAGCACAGCGATAACATTAAAAATATGGAGTGGTGGCACAATCAGCTCCTTCATGGCAAAAAAATCGCAGCAGTGGGTGGCTCTGATTTCCATAGGGACTATGTTATTCCGTTTATGGCAATGCCTACAACCTACGTTAATGCCAAAAGTAAAACCGAAAAGGATATACTTGAGGCTATCCGTGAGGGCAGATGCTTTGTTACAAACACACCAAATTCAACAACAATTTTTCTTCACTGCGGTGATGCTGAAATCGGTGACACAGTAAAGCTTGCTGACAATAATAAGCTTGAGGTAAGAGTATCTGATTTCAAAAAGGGACACACCCTTAAGATATATAACAATAACAAGGTTATTTTTGAAAGCACTGCTGAAAAATCAGCCGAAGGCTATATTGCCGAAATCGAGATTGAAGAAAAAGGCTTTGTAAGAGCTGAAATTACATACCGATTCAATCCCCTTATTGAAAAGGTATATGCCTTTGCAGAGAAAAAGTTTTTGTCAAGCCGAGGTGTTCAGAGCGGCGACAGCCTTACCCTGCCGGATTTCTTCTATGCCTTCACAAACCCAATCTGGGTAGAATAGTAATCATAACCACCAGTTAAACTGGTGGTTTGCATAGGCCCTATAAGGGCCGCCTACTGGCTTGCCGACTGAAAGTCG
>JAIDEF010000282.1 GCA_029054965.1 Eubacterium sp. | reverse complement strand
GAATGATATTGACAGCAAAACAGCTAATACGATTTTTGACCAAATGTCGGATTTTGCAAAGTATGCTTTTAATAAATCCCATGCTGCCTGCTATGCTCTTGTTGCTTACAGAACAGCGTATCTTAAATGCTATTATCCTGCTGAATTTATGGCGGCATTAATGACGTCGGTGCTTGATCAGTCCAATAAAATTGCAAGGTATACTGCCGAGTGCAAGCGTATCGGTTTAAGGCTTGGCCCGCCAAATATCAACACATCATTAAAGGGCTTTACTGCAAATGGTAAGGTTATTAATTATGGCTTGCTCGGCATTAAAAATATCGGCAGTGAATTCATTGATGATATCGTTAACGAACGCAGAAATGGCGATTTTACCTCGCTTACGGATTTTTGCCAGCGAATGCAGGAGGGGCATTTCAACCGCCGTGCCGTTGAAAGTCTTGTTCGTGCAGGTGCAATGGATTGTCTTGGTGCAAACAGACGTCAGATGCTTCAGGTGCTTCCTGCTCTGCTGACAAATCTTGATAATTACAGACAAAACACCAGATACGGTCAGGTTGGCTTTTTTGAGCTTGGCGGAGGGGACAGCTTCAGCTTTGATGTTGAAATGCCTGATGTCACTGAATTCCCGAAAAATGAGCTTCTTAAAATGGAGAAGGATATGACAGGTCTTTATCTTTCAGGTCATCCTATGGATAAATATGCTGACATTTGCAAGAAACTCGGCTATGCTGATACTATCGAACTGATTGAGGCAGGCAAGGAGGATATGTCGAAGTATAAAGACAGAGCAAATGTTAAAATATGCGGAATTATTACGCATATCACATTGAAGCAGACAAGAAGTAATTCATCTATGGCTTTTGTTACACTTGAGGATTTATACGGCTCAATAGAGGTATTGGTTTTTCCGAAAACCCTTGAACAGTATCAGAATCTTATATACGACGGCAGTATTATAAGTGTCAAAGGCAATCTCTCTCTTGAAGAGGAAAAGGATGCAAAGGTTCTTGCAGGCGTTATTGAAGCACCGCCTTCAGGAACAGGCTCTGCCGATAGTAATACAGGTAAAAAAAGAAAGAAAAAAGCTTTATATCTGAGATTTAAAAATAAAGAGGACGAAAATATATTCCTTGCAAAGCGTGTAACATCAATTTTTGACGGAACAATACCGCTTTATTTCTACTATACTGAAAGTGGGGAATATGAACTTCAGCCAAGGAGCAGTTTCGTTGAGGTGAATGAAACCGAGCTTAAGGAGCTTAAACGGATACTTGGTGATGAAAATGTAGTTTATAAGGGATAAAATAACTCAACACTTGACTTTTTTCGCAAGTAATATTAAAATACATTTATATTTTGTTATTTACATTCCGATAAGGAGGATTATTTAATATGAAAACTATTGCGGTATTAACAAGCGGCGGTGATGCACCCGGTATGAACGCTGCAGTTCGTGCAGTTGTACGTACTGCGTGTGAAAACGGAATTAAGGTTTATGGTGTTGTCCGTGGTTATAATGGTCTTATTAACGGAGATTTTATTGAAATGGACCTTCGTTCGGTTTCGGACATTATTAACAGAGGCGGTACTATTCTTTATTCTGCTCGTTCAGTAGAGTTCGCTACTGAGGAGGGTATGCGCAAGGCTATCCGTACCTGCCAGGAGTGGGGTATTGAGGGTGTTGTTGTTATCGGCGGCGACGGCTCATTCCGCGGTGCGAGGGATTTGTCAGAGCGTGGTATTCCTTGTGTTGGTATTCCGGGTACGATTGATAATGATATTGCTTGCTGTGATTACACAATAGGATATGATACCTGTCTTAACACAATTATGGAAATGGTTGACCGTATCCGTGATACTGCTGAATCACATGACAGATGCTCTGTTATCGAGGTTATGGGCAGAAGAGCCGGTTGGCTGGCACTTAACTCAGGTATTGCCTGCGGTGCTACATCAATACTTATTCCTGAAATACCTTTTGATATTGAAAAGCATGTTATTGAACGTATGAAAAAGACTCAGAGAACAGACAAAAAGCATTTTATCATTATCGTTGCCGAGGGCTGCGGTATTGATGTTGAGGAGCTTGCCAAAGAGGTTGAGGCAAAAACAGGTGTTGAGTCAAGAGCAACTGTTCTCGGTCATACTCAGCGTGGCGGCTATCCTACTGTTAAGGACAGAGTAATGGCTACACGTATGGGTAACTATGCTGTCAAGCTTCTTATGAATAATGTTGGCAACAGAGTTGTAGCAGCACAGAAGGAAGATGTTGTTGACTACGATATTTTTGAAGCTCTCAATATGTCAAAATCAGTTGATATGGAGCTTTATAATGTTGCTCACGAGGTATCAATTTAATTTTCTGAAAAGGATGCTTACATAAAAGCATCCTTTTTTAATATGATTTACTTTAATAGCACTGAAAAGGAGATACAAATATTATGCCCGAGATTAAATGTCCTAAATGCGGTGAGGTTTTTCAGGTTGATGAGTCAGGCTACGCAGAGATATTGGCACAGGTGCGTAATTCTGAGTTTGATAAGGAAATAGGCAGAAAAGAAAAAAGTCTGAAGGCGGAAAAAGAACAGGCTGTTCAGGTTGCAGTGTTAGAGGCTGAAAATAAAAGCAAGGAAGTTCTTGCCGAAAAGGACACTGAGATTGCACGATTAAAATTATTGCTGGAAAGCAGTGAATCACAGCAGGCTTTGGCAATGCAGAATGCAGTTTCAGAGGCTGAAAAGGAAAGGGACAGGATTAAAAGTCAGTCAGACGGTGAAATCACAAGGCTTACAGCAATGCTTGAGCAGAGCAGGATTGAGAAAGAGCTTGCCGTAAAAGAGGCTGTTCACGATTTGGAAAAGCAGAGGGATAGGCTGAGCAGTGAGCTTGAGCTGCAGAAGCAAAAGCATGAAATAAGCGAGCAGTCAATAAAGCAGGATTATGAAACTCAGCTTAGATTTAAGGATGAGGAAATAGAAAAGTATAAGGATTTTAAACAAAGGCTTTCTACTAAAATGCTTGGTGAGAGTCTGGAGCAGCATTGTGAAAATGAATTTAACAGTCTGCGTATGACAGCTTTTCCCACGGCATATTTTGAAAAGGACAGCGATATTTCAAAGGGCACTAAGGGTGACTATATATTCCGTGAATCAGATTCGCAGGGCAATGAAATTATTTCAATTATGTTTGAAATGAAAAATCAGCAGGATGTAACAGCCGCAAAAAAGAAGAACGAGGATTTCTTCAAAAAGCTTGATAAGGACCGCTGTGATAAGAATTGCGAGTATGCTGTTCTTGTGTCTATGCTTGAGCCTGAAAGTGAGCTGTATAATACAGGTATTGTTGATGTTTCTTATCAATATCCTAAAATGTATGTTGTAAGACCGCAGTTTTTTATTCCTATTATAACACTTCTGCGCAATGCTGCTTTGAACTCAATGGAGTATAAAAGAGAACTTGCCGAAATGAGAACTCAGAATATTGATATAACTGATTTTGAAGATAATATGGAAAAATTCAAAGCCGGTTTTTCCAGAAATTTCAGACTTGCCAGTGAAAAATTTGAAAAGGCAATTGATGAAATTGATAAAACAATTGATCATCTGCAGAAAACAAAGGCGGCACTTCTTTCATCTGAAAATAATTTAAGGCTTGCAAATGATAAAGCACAGGATTTATCCATAAAAAAATTAACAAAAAATAATCCTACTATGCAACAAAAGTTTATGGAGCTAAAAAACAATAATGCAGATGAATAATTGCCATTGATTGAAAAATTTTCATTATTATTTACATTATTTTATAAAGGGCATCTTTGTGA
>JAIDEF010000281.1 GCA_029054965.1 Eubacterium sp. | reverse complement strand
AACAGCAGCATTGCCAAGTGCATCGTAGGTTATGCAGGAGGTAAACAGATTTGCATTGCCCGATTCAAACCTGTTTTCAAGCTCATCGGAGTCACTGGCAATTACACCTCTTTCATTTTTGCGCGAAAGTGCAAAATCAAGACACCACACAAGGTTATCCCAAAACCTGTTAATAAGCGCAACATCACTCATTTCAAGCAGAAATCTTGAAATGCCGTAGGCATACATCTCACCATCGCCTCTGTCCTTTGCTCCGTTCCAGAAGCCGTCACCCTCAGAAATAATGCTTGTAACAAGTGCAAGCTTTTCCTTCATCGGCTTATCGGATTTATCCATATACTTTTCATAAAGCGAATAACAGTTTATGCTCTGCTCTATACCTGCCTGATAGCCTGAAAACGGAAAGAACGGATTTGCATATTCACACTGGTCATTTGTCCACAGTGCGGCATAATAATTACCTCCGCCGGGACTATGCATAAGCCCGTTTTTTGTTTTGAATATGCTTTCACTGCCTCTTAAAATACAATGAGAAAGCTGAGCATCAAGCTCAGGATATGGAGTTTTAAGTTTTAATGATGTAAACATTTCATCAACAAAGCTTCTGCGTGCATTGATTTCCTCACTGACAGAAAATGCAGGCGGCAGCTTGTGCTGATATGCATAATAAACACAATAGAACATTAAGCTTTCATTTGGTCTGAGTATAAATTTACGACTGCGTTTCTCTGCTGATTTAAAGGTATCATCAAACAAAACAGAGCATTGGGCTGTTATTCTACCGCCAATACACCAAAATTCATTTAATACCTTACTGTATTTTTCTGCACAAACAGTATATTCCTGTGAAAACCTTGAGGCATTCACAACAGTAACTGCCTCAATCAACGCCCCGTAATTCACAGCAGGTAAAAGCTCACGAACTATCTTTGTTTCACAATCCGCTATTGATTCAATCTTTAAACTGCCTTTAATGCTGATGAACTCAGGATACTCATTAATTCTGCTGCCGTTTACCTTAACAGCAAACGCATCACCGTTATAATTATGACTGAATGATGAGCCTGTAAGATTAGGCTGAAATCGTAAGGTCGGAACAGTAAGATGCCTCATTAAGCGCAGCCTGCCTGCTTTATCATTGCCATAGCTGATTATTGATGAGGAATAAAAGCCTGCCATTTCGATATGGTCACTTACACCATAACCATCCTTTTTTACATTCCATATAACCTCATTATCCTCACCTAGATAACGACTTCTTTTAATACTGAGCTTATCCGCTCTCGGCTTAGCCCAGATAGCAAATGGTCTTGGTCTTAATACTGAGTCATGTAAAGCATATATTTTTTGTTTAAAATCAGTTTTCATCGGCACGCACCTTTAATTCCTCGATTATTCTCTGATGATCCTTTTCCTTAAGATTATAGAAAAACATAGGAATTACACAAACCACACAGCTTATAATTGTGGTTATAATCAAAATATTGAAAATCGGAGTTCTTACAGCATCATCATAAAGAACGGTATAATCATTATGAAGTCCGTAATGTTCATAAAAATATGGAATAATAAGACCCGTGAACATACCTGCAAGAGTTGTGAGCATTCCGCCGAGCTGTGTAATAAAGCCCTCTAATCTCACGCCTGTTTTCCACTGCTGATAATCAAAAATTTCTGCAGTCATTGAGGTTGTTATAACACTGTCACCGCCAAGAGTCAGTGTTGCAAGATACAGGCAAATAAAGAAAATAATTGTCTTATCCATTGTAAACAGCATAACAACGCAGAAGACCGCACGTATAAGATTGGTCCAGATGAGAACATTTCTTTTGCCTAATTTCTTTGCAAGCAAAGGAGCAAGGAGCATAAGCGGTACTGACGCTGTACCGATAACCGTATTCATAATACCAAGCATCTCATCACTTTTAATCTGATAGATACAGTACCAGCCGAGAATTGAGCCGATACCATATTTTAGTCCGCTCAGAATTGAATGAATATTAATCAACCAGAAATACTTATTCTTGGCAACCTGCTTAATACCCTCACTGAATTTAACCTTTGCCACATAATCCTTGGCAACAACAATCTTTTCCTTAGTTCCGCTGAAGGTGATAATACTTAAAGCGATGCCGACTATCGAGAATATCGGAAAGAAAATCCTGTATGTTTTGAAATCAGTCATACCGCCTGTCAAACCTGAAAGTATCGGAAGAAGCATATTAACAATGGATGGTCCTAAGCTGTAAATAAACATACTTACAGATAACAGCCCTGTTCTCTCCTCTCCGTTAGGAGTAAGAACCTGTGCAAGACTTGTAAATGCCTGTGCATAAAGTGCCTGAAATATCATCAGAAATGCATATGTAACACTGATAACCGCAACCTTTGCACCATAGTTAATATCATTAGGTATGAATGCCATAAGACAAAGCAGAATTGCAGTTGGTACACCTGTATATAAAAGATAAGGTCTGAATTTGCCGTACTTTGAATTTGTATTATCAATCATCATACTGATAAAGGGTGCTTTAATCAGATTGATAATACCCATTAATATATTAAGCCACGCAAGATGAGTAGGCTTAATGCCATAAGCTGAGCCTATAAGCAGACAGTTGGCATTAAGTGCCACATAGCTGAAAAGTGAATTGATCGTGTTAACACCTATTCCTCCGACACTGTATGCCGCAAATTCCTTGTATGGTATATATTTACCTTGTGCAGGCTCCTTCCAGTGTGATGTAATATCTGTCACGACACCTCTGATTTTTTCAAGCATAAAAATTCCCCCTAAAATATCTATATATAATTATTTGTCTATTTCCCACTTTCGGGCAAGAGCCTTTGCTTTTGGCACAGCATCACTGTCAACTGGATATGGATATTCCTTATATTCCTTAAGCCACTGCTTTTCAAACTCAAAAAGTGTTTTACCGAAAGATGTTTTTACATAATCCTTTCTTTTATTAAAATCGGATGTACACAGAACATCTATCCTGCTGCCCTTTTCAAGCTGAGAAATTGCTTCGTCATAAAACATTTTCCATCTGACAGCATAATACTCTTTTATAAGTCCGCTCCATTCTCTCCAGGAGTAATCATAAAGAATATTTTCGCCGTTAATGTCACCCCACTGGGTAATCAAGACTCTTGCGTTCAGATCAAAATACTTTTTCTCTGTATCACTCTGTGCAAGCCTATGACTGTCGCCTATCCACCTTGACAGAGAAAATTCACTGCGGCTTGAAAGCAGATTGTCCAAATCCTCAAGAATATCAAGCTGTTCTGCCGACAAAGCTTTCAGCAAAGAAAAATCCTTTTTATCATAAGCCTTACTGAATTTCAACTGATTGTTATAAAATCTGTTACTCAGCACCTGTCTGAAAATATCGCACAAATCATACTGATAACCATCAGAGCATTCAAATTCATCAGAAACAGACAAAAACAGCATAGCTGCCTTTTCAAACAGCGCTGTATCATAATAAACCTTTGTAAAACAGCAGGGACCTGTTCTTATCGGCATAAGCTGCGGACGTGCCGCCAAAGCTGAACCAACCTCATTCTCCTCATATCCATTATCACTGTAACAGGTTTCAAGCAAAATATCCCATGCCTTACGCAGTGTTTCACTGTATTTTCCATATCTTCTTTTGATATAATCATCAAGCCATTCACTGTAATCTATCTGCTTAGATGAAGTCAGAAGCTCAAACTGCAAATCGTATATAACGGGATTTTGCTCTATTCCCTCCATAAACATTCCTGTGCCAACAGCATTAGCACCACCTGATTTAAGCTGCATATACCTGTTCCTGCAATGG
>JAIDEF010000280.1 GCA_029054965.1 Eubacterium sp. | reverse complement strand
CGACTGTAATCTGGCTTGTAAATACTGCTTTGCAGGTAAGGGTGAATATGACGGGCCAAAGGGCTTAATGAGCTTTGAAACCGGCAAGCAGGCACTCGACTTCTTGATTGAGCAAAGCGGTACAAGACGAAATCTTGAGGTCGATTTTTTCGGTGGTGAACCGCTTCTTAACTGGGAGGTCTGCAAAAAGCTTGTTGCCTACGGCAGAGAGCAGGAGAAAAAACACAATAAAAATTTCAGATTCACACTCACTACTAACGGTCTTCTTATTAATGATGATGTTATTGATTTCTGCAACAAGGAAATGGCTAATGTTGTGCTGTCTCTTGACGGAAGAAAAAGCACTAATGATACTATGAGAGTATCAGCTAATGGCTCAGGCTCATATGATTTGATTGTGGACAAATTCAAAAAACTGGCAAATTCGAGAAATCAAAAGGACTATTATATGAGGGGCACATATACACATAATAATCTTGATTTTGCAAGCGATATTTTACATATGGCAGACCTTGGATTCAAAGAGCTTTCCATTGAGCCTGTTGTAAGTGACCCGAGCGAGCCTTATGCCCTAAAAAACGAGGATTTGCCTGCGCTTAAGGAGCAGTATCAGATATTAGCTGATGAAATGCTGAAAAGATACAGAAAGGGTAACGGATTTACATTCTACCACTATATGATTGACCTTGATGCAGGTCCTTGTATTGTAAAGAGAGTATCAGGCTGCGGCGTAGGAACAGAATACCTCGCGGTTACTCCAAGCGGTGAGCTTTACCCCTGTCACCAGTTTGTAGGTGATGAAAAGTTTATGCTGGGTGACATTTGGAAAGGAATAACTAACAAAGATGTTATTGAACAGTTTGAAGGATGTAATGTATATTCTCACAAAGAATGCAAAGACTGCTTTGCTAAGCTTTACTGCTCAGGCGGATGTGCTGCAAACGCATACCACACAACAGGCAGTGTTAATGGTATTTATGAATTCGGCTGTGAACTGCACAGGAAGAGAATTGAATGTGCAATAATGCTTAAGGTAGCCGAAGCTGAAGAAAATTTGAAAGTTGAATATTAAATAAAAAAAGGTACAGTAAACAATAAATTGTTTACTGTACCTTTTTTATACCAATTCAGATATCAAATCGGTATTCAAAATCAGTCCATTCGTGATTTACAAAATCACGGATTTTTACTGCAATTTCCTTATCATACACCTCAACCTGCAGTCCTAAGCCTGTATCCTGAATATCTGCATCTCCGTCATCATTAACTGAACCGAAGGAAGGAACATTGATATAAGTAATTTTTCCGTCATTTTTCACGCCGTAGTCATTTTTATAAATCCCCATGTGAAGGTGACCCGTAAAAAAGAACACTCTGTTATCATACTTTTTAATCAGATCATAAAGTTCTTCACTCTGTTCACCTACGTGTCCCTCCTGCCAAACATCTTCAAATACATTATTTAAAGGCCAGTGACTGAAAAGGAAAACAGGTTTTCCGCTTTCTGCAGCAGATTTCAATTCATTATCAAGCCATTCAAACTGCTCGGGTGAAATATACTGAGCTATCCCTGCATCTCTGTCAGAAGCTAAAACTATAAAATGATACCCGTCTATTACCTCACTATGATAAAGATTATCTATCTTGTTGTCGAGAAAAGTATTGTTGTATTTAATAAAACGATTTTTTAAATCATCATAATCACCTGAATTATGCTTGCCGGGACAAATATCATGATTACCCGCAACCATAAGTACATTATCAATAGTATTATACTTATCTATCAATCCATAAAGCATACTCATTTCAATTGACTGACCATTCATAGTATTATCACCACACATAACAAGTGCACTGCTTTTAACCTCTGCGCTTGCAGTATCAAGCAAAAATTCACCAAAAGCCTTGTGCTTTTGCTTATTGTTGCCTTCAAGATGTGCATCTGAGATTACGGTAAAGCTTGTTCTAATATTATCCTTATCATTCGGTGAATAAACCGCAACCTCTCCTGATGATGAAGAAAAAATAAAAAACGCAAGTATTGATGAAAATATTTTTATAAACCAAGACATAACTTTAATCCCCCTTCTCATATTCAGTATTTTCTAATAATTGACTAAGATTTTCGCAAAATCCTTCCTGATTTTCTATACTAAAAAAGTATTTCTTACCATTTTTCAATGTAAGTTCGACATTATAGGCTCTGTCACCGCCTAATGTCAGCATACGGAAATGATAATCAATAAAACTTAAGTCAAAATAGTTAACATTTACTTTTTCAATATCGCTGTAATCAATCTTAATCCACAATTTCCAGTTGAATGGTGTAATCGTATATCGAGCAATTATTAAATTATCTTCATTTAGAAAAACACCTTTTCTAAAAACACAATAAATTATTGCTGAGGAAATTGAAAAAACAAATGCAATTTCTGTAAAAAAACTTAAGATTGTATCATTAAACAAATAA
>JAIDEF010000028.1 GCA_029054965.1 Eubacterium sp. | reverse complement strand
CTTTGTATTCAGAGTAAACAGATGCCTCGATAAATACAAATATCGGTATACCTTCATTATAAGCGGTCTTAAATTCCTGACGTGTAATTGATGTGAATTCACTAAAATCTGAAGTTTCTATTTTTTCAGAAGTTTCTCCGCCATAATTTCCTCCTATAATTAAAATAGCCATATCAGAATTTTTCATTGCCTCATAACATGATTTGTCTAATGGCTGACCGGGGGTGTATCCTATATCTCCATCTTCAAACATCACTGTTTCAAATCCATGTGTTTTAATAAAATTTGATATATCTTCTCTGACATATTTTAAGTCATAAAATGTAGAACTAATAAAAATTCTTGGTTTCATATAAAACTCCTTTGGTAATTATTTGCGTGTTTAGTATATTAGTGTCGAAAAAAGTAAAAAGTAACACAATTTTTTGAAATATTTAACTAAAAGCTGAATTATAGATTGTTGATATTTTATGATATATATGATAAAATTTGGATAATGACTACAATATAGGATTGCTTTATGAATTATGATTTAACTAACGCAGTGGAAATTCTGAATAAAGAAAACTATACCTGTGTTTTATGCTGCGGTGATGATAAGTACACGTCCTCGAAGCGTGGTGTAAAACCGCTTATTGACTGGCTTGAAAGCGGTATTGATTTTAATGGCTTTTCGGCGGCTGATAAGGTGGTTGGAAATGCTGCGGCATTTCTTTATGTTCTGCTCGGTATCAAAGCAGTGTATGCACCTGTTATAAGTGAGGCGGCTATTCATACGCTTAAGGAAAATGGTGTTGAAATTCAATATGATTTAGCTGTTGAATATATTGTTAACCGTTCAGGTGATGGGAACTGTCCTATGGAGGAGTCTGTTAAAGGAATATCAGATCCTGAGAAAGCACTTTGTGCAATACGAAAGAAATTAAAAGAGCTTATGAACATCGGTTAGGAGGTTTTTTATTTATGAATATGGAAATAAAGGAGCTTATTAATCAGGCAGATAAGGCTATTAAGGAAGAGAGATTTGATGACCTTATGAGCTTTTATACTGATGATGCTGTGCTTGTGGTTAAGCCCGGACTTGAGGCAAAGGGCAAGGAGGCAATTAAAAATGCATTTATAAAAATTGCCGCTTATTTTAAAAACAGTGTTGTACCAACACAGGGAAATATGGTTATGATTGAGGCAGGGGACACTGTGCTTGTATTGTCACAGACCTTGCTTGATGCCGATAATAAGGATACATCTGACTATTCTATGGACAGACGTGCTACATATGTTTATAGAAAGATAGACGGAAAATGGCTTTGTGCTGTTGACAATTCTTACGGTACAACCCTGCTTGATTAATGCTTAATTAGCGGAGACTTAAGTGAATTATGATTTTTGACAAAATGGAAAATATATCCGATTATTTCGATGAACTGCCGATTTTGAAGAAGGTCGAGGATTTTGTTACTGATTTCAATAACAAAAAGCTCGCTGACGGAACATATGAAATTGACGGAAAAAGAGTTTTTGCGATGGTGCAATCCTATCGCACAAAGCAGCAGACACAGGAAATGATGTTTGAGGCACATAAAAAATATATTGATTTGCAATATGTCGTAAATGGCATTGAAAAAATACGATGGGCACGTCTTGATTCTGTTGACTTGGTTGAGGAGAAATATTCAACAGGCAGTGATATTGCTTTTTATGAGGGTGATGCAATGTTT
>JAIDEF010000279.1 GCA_029054965.1 Eubacterium sp. | reverse complement strand
TATTATAGCACCAAATTTAAAACGGTCAATAAGTTGAACTCAACTTCGTTTGACTTGTTAATTACAAACAAAATAAGCTGCTGCTATTTGTGCAATTTTCACATAAATTTTTATTCTTTTTTTAGTTTCGACAAAAATTCCCTGTCCTTGTCCGATAAATCAGCATCTTCAAGCATATCAGGTCTTCGGTAAAAAGTGCGTTCAAGAGAGCGTTCACGACGCCACTTATCCACATTAGCATGATGACCTGAAAGCAAAACATCAGGAACATGCCTTCCCTGCCATTCTGCAGGATGAGTATATTGGGGATATTCAAGAAGGGAATTATAATGGCTCTCATCCTCAAAGCATTCATCATCACTCAGTACACCCGGAAGCATGCGTGAAACCGAATCAGCAACTATAAGAGCAGGCAGTTCTCCGCCTGTAAGTACATAATCACCAACAGAAATTTCCTCAGGCTGCAGCGCCTCAATAACACGCTCATCAATACCTTCATAATGTCCGCACAGCAGTGCAATATTATCCATTCGGGCAAGCTCCTTGACTCTTTCCTGAGTAAGACATTTGCCCTGAGGTGTCAAATAAATCAGATGAGGCTTTGCACCAATTTCATCACAAAGAGCATTAAAGCAATCAAAAATCGGCTGTGGTGCCATAACCATACCCATTCCGCCGCCGTAAGGCTTGTCGTCAACACGCCTGTGCTTATCAAGTGTATAATCACGTATGTCAATACAATTTATTTCAACCTTGCCTGCCTGCCTTGCTCTGCCTATAATTGACTCGCTCATTACTGTATCACACATTGCAGGAAACAATGTAAGTATATCAATCCTCATCAAATAAGCCCTTCATCTTTTTTATTCTTATAACCTGATATTCGGTATTAATCTCTTTTACGATATCGGGAGTAGCAGGTATTAAAGTATGCTTGCCCCAGCTTTCGACATCATAAATATCACAAGAGCCATAATTAAGCACATCCTTAACCTGTCCATACTCTTCTTCTGTATCAATATCTACAACATAACAGCCGATAATATCAGCAATATAATTTGCATTTTCATCAATCACAGCATCGTCACGATTGCAGTAAAGCACTCTGCCCTTAAGCTCCTCTGCCTGCTCAATGGAATTGATATTTTCAAGCTTTAATATTGCAATATTTTTCTGCGGTCTTACAGATATTATTTTAACAGGCTTTTCGCCCTTGTCATCAAGATAAAGAACATCAAGCTGCTTTAAATAATCTATATCATCACACCAGAGAGTGAATTTCAGCTCACCTCTGATACCGTGGGTATTGTTAACCAATCCCACTTCAAGAAACTGTTTCATATCATCACCAAGAATATTATATATAATAATAAATAATATTTCAAGAAATAAAATTCAGTATTTCATTCTGCTTTTTCTTACTGAAGCCTGACAGAACTAATTGATAGGATTTATCAAGCATATCTTTGAGTAAATCATCTGACACAACACCATCTGCTTTGACAGAATTCCAGTGTATTTTATTCATATAATAACCTGGGATAATATCCTCATACTGTTCTCTTAAAAATGCACCCTCTGCAGGGTCAAGCTTTAATGTAATATAATGTGGTTTATCATCCTTGTCAAGACAAACTGCAGCAAACATTTTTCCGCCAATTTGATAGCGAATCCAGTTCCATTCTGCCTGCAAATCCTTGGTAACGCCCTGCTTATTTAATAAAAATTCATCAATCCAATCGTATTTCATAATTTTCTCCCGACAAATTGTTAATATGTATATTAAGATTATACTATACAATTCAATCTTTTGTCAAAATTAAAAGGTCAAAAAAGACTATGCTTAATTGACCTTAAATTTATTATCCCTCATCAATAGGATTTTTATTATCTTTTTTAGAGGCTCTGCCGTACTTAGCTTCATAACCGGGATTAATATAATCCTCAACCACCTTACCGTCACGAACACGGATAACACGCTCTGCTTCCTCAGCAATCTCGTTATCGTGGGTAATAACAATAACCGTTCTTCCCTCATCCTTAAGCTCGTGAAGAATAGCCATAACATCCTTTGTTGAACGTGTATCCAGGTTACCTGTCGGCTCATCCGCAAGAATAACAGGAGGGCGTGCCGCAATAGCTCTTGCAACAGCAACACGCTGCTGCTGACCACCTGACATTTCAGCAGGCAAATGATTTATACGTGAGCCAAGTCCTACACGCTCAAGTGCTTCCTTGGAAATCTGCCTTCTTTCATCCTTCTTCATACCACGATAAACAAGAGGGAGCTCAACATTTTCAAGAGCAGAAAGTGAAGCAATAAGATTAAAGCCCTGGAAAATAAAGCCTATCTGTTCATTACGGATAGCACTCATCTGGTCATCAGTAAGATCATCAACAAGCTTGCCGTTAATATAATATTCACCCTGTGTGGGTGTATCGAGCAACCCCAGCATATTCATAAGCGTTGATTTACCTGAGCCTGACTGACCGATAATTGCAACAAACTCACCCTCGTCAATAGTAATTGACACACCATCAAGAGCATTAACCTGGTTTTCACCGGGATTATATATTTTATACACATCACGAACTTCAATAAGATGCATAATATTGCCTCCGTTTTACAAATTGTATATTATGATATTACAAAATATAATCAAAAATGTCAAGTGAATAATTGTTATTTTATTGTAAACAATTAAACAGGGAGTGATTATATGAGTATCAGCAAAGATGACTACAGCAAAATGGTT
>JAIDEF010000278.1 GCA_029054965.1 Eubacterium sp. | reverse complement strand
CTGTTTCTTTTAATTGCATCAAGCTTATGCCCTGATTTAGCACAGTGAAAAAATATATTTCCCTCATAATAGACATAATTCAAAGGAACGGTATATGGATAACCATCATCACCATTAACTGCAAGAACAGCCGTTTTGCCGAGATGCAGTATTTCATCGCATTCCTGTTCTGAAAGCAGTTGCTTTCTTCTTCTCATATCTCTGAACATTTTTAAATACCCTTATCAACAATATAATCGAAATTTTTCACATTATCATTTTAAACAATAATCAATATAAAATCAAGCAAATAATATATACAAAATAATATTTTACCAACACAAAAACTACACATTGTTTGATATAATAAAAAAAGCTGATAATTTTTTCAAAATTCTTTGCAACACTTTCCTGTTTTTTTGACACTTATACTATGGGGTGTTTTATTAATTAGGCAAACAAAAAATCCGACTGCATTAAAGCAGCCGGCAATCATAAATCTTATAAAGTATTATTTAGTTAATAATTAAAAATCCAAAATATCGCTGAGCTTTATGCCCAACGCCTCACAAAAAATTTTCAAATCAATATCAGTAACAAAGCGTTCACCATTTTCAACCCTTCGGATAAAAAAGTTATCTACATCATAACCGAGAAGCTGCATTTTAGATGCAAGCTGGCGTTGAGAAAGCTTCTGAGCCTTTCTTATTTGTGCAAGCCTCTGACCGCATAAATTATTACTCCCATCGGGTGCTTTCACCTTAAACATTGCATTCTACCCCTTATTTCAAGCATTTATTGACTTCAATACTATTTTATGTTATTATTTGGGTGATTATGTTGAATAGTGTTCAACATAACTCAGCTAAGTACTATTTTTAGGTGAATTATTAAAATTTGATAAAATTTTGACAAATAATAGTCAAATGAGTTGAATTTATTCTATCATTGAGGTAAAATACAGCTATGAGAAATGTACTTGAATTTTTTGAAAAAACTACAACTAAATATCCAGACAAAATCGGTTTTACAGACAGCAGCCGAAAAGCAACCTTCAGCGAGGTTATGAAAAACGCAAAGGCAATAGGAACATATCTTACTCAGGAGGGTACAAAAAGACCTGTTGCAATACTTATTGATAAAAGTGTGAACTGTATTGAAGCAATGCTCGGCACAATGTATGCAGGTGATTTTTATGTTGTCGTTGATGTTCATTCACCGACAGACAGAATAGAAAACATCCTGAACACACTTGATAACCCTATCATCATAACAGATGATGCTTCATTTGAGCTTGCCGATTCATTAGACAAAGCGTATTGTGTCTATAATACCGCAGTTGAAACTCCTGCCGATGAGGACAAGCTTGCAGATATACGCAGTCAGATGATTGATATGGACACTGCATATATTCTTTTCACCAGCGGCTCAACAGGTATGCCTAAGGGAACCGTTATCAATCACAGAGCCTTAATCAGCTACATCAATTGGGTGACAGAGGAATTCAGCTTTGATGAAACCACCTCCTTCGGCTCGCAGACACCGCTTTATTTCAGTATGTCTGTTACCGACTTTTACTCCACAATAAAATGCGGCTGCACCTATAACATAATACCAAAGGCTAATTTTTCATTCCCGTTAAATCTGATTAAATATCTTAACGATTATGAAATCAACACTATTTACTGGGTGCCCACAGCTATTTCAATACTTTCAAACTGGAAGGCATTTGATGTTGAAAAACCGAAGTATTTAAAAACTGTTTTGTTTGCAGGTGAGGTTATGCCTACAAAGCAGCTTAATTACTGGATAAAAAATCTTGACAGCAGTATTACTTATGCCAACCTTTTCGGTCCTACTGAAACAACAGACATCTGCACCTTCTATGTTGTCGACAGAGAATTTGCCGATGATGAAAGTCTGCCCATAGGAAAGGCCTGCACGAACTGTGATGTATTTATCGTAAATGCTGATGGTAAAAAGGCAAAGCCTAATGAAGAGGGCGAGCTTTTCGTACGTTCAAGCTTTATGGCAGACGGCTATTATAAAAATCCCGAAAAAACGGCTGAAGCATTTGTTCAGAATCCTATAAACAACTGCTATCCTGAAAGAGTATATAAAACAGGTGATATTGTTAAATATAATGATAAGGGCGAATTAATCTATATCACACGCAAGGATTTTCAGATTAAGCGAATGGGATACAGAATTGAGCTGGGCGAAATCGAGGCCGGAGCCAACAGTGTGCCAAAGGTCAAAGCCTGTGCATGTGTATACGAC
>JAIDEF010000277.1 GCA_029054965.1 Eubacterium sp. | reverse complement strand
GTGTAATACTATGTACGGGTTTTTATTTATTTAATTTTATAAAAGAGGTATTAGTATGAAGGAGTATTTGAAGGACAAAAGTGCTGTATTTGATGAAATCAAGTCCACTGAAGGCGGTTTAACTGCTGCTGAGGCTGCCTCAAGGCTTGAAAAAAACGGCAAAAACAAGTTGGCTGAGGGTAAGAAGGAATCTCTTCTTCATAAATTTTTAAGTCAGCTTGCTGACCCGATGATAATTATACTTATCATTGCTGCTGTTATTTCTGCAATTACTGGCGCTGTCAGCGGTGAGGGCTTTACAGATGTTTTCATCATTATGTTTGTTGTTCTGCTTAATGCAGGGCTCGGTGTTGCACAGGAGCGAAAGGCGGAGAAGGCAATTGAGGCACTTCAGGAAATTGCGGCTGCTAAATCGAAGGTTTATCGTGACGGCAGACTTGTCGACATCAAAAGTGAGGACCTTGTTGTTGGTGACGTTGTTGAGCTTGAAGCAGGTGACAGTGTTCCTGCAGACTGCCGAATTATAAGCTGTGCTTCAATGAAAATTGAGGAGGCTGCACTTACAGGCGAGTCCGTTCCTGTTAATAAGCAAGTTGATGCTATTGACCCGCTGGGCAGTGATGATGTTCCACTTGGCGACAGAAAAAATATGTGCTATATGGGCTCAAATGTTGTGTATGGTCACGGCAGGGCAGTTGTTGTCGCAACGGGTATGGATACCGAAATGGGTAAAATTGCCGATGCTCTTGAGCAGGCAGAGAATGGTGACACTCCTTTGCAGCAGAAGCTCAATCAGTTATCTCGTATTTTATCAATATTAGTTCTCGGTATTTGCGTATTTATCTTTGCTTTCGATATCGTTCGTTCACTTATTGTTGGTGATGCTGTTAATTTCAATACTGTTCTTGACACCTTTATGGTTGCAGTTTCGCTTGCTGTTGCCGCTATTCCTGAGGGTCTGGCTGCTGTTGTAACTATTGTTCTTTCAATCGGTGTTACAAAAATGAGCAAAAGAAATGCTGTTATCAGACAGCTTACCGCTGTTGAAACATTGGGCTGTACTCAAATTATCTGCTCTGACAAAACAGGTACTTTGACACAGAATAAAATGACTGTTGTTGAATATAAGGGCAGTGATGAAAAGCTCCTTGCAACCGCTATGGCACTTTGCTGTGATGCACAGCTTCAGGATGATGGTACTGTCAAGGGTGAACCGACTGAGGCCGCACTTGTTGCGTATGCCGATAAGCTGGAGCTTCCTAAAACAAAGCTTGAGGATACCTTCCCAAGAGTTATGGAAGCACCATTTGACTCAATGAGAAAAATGATGTCAACTGTTCATAAGAGCGAGAACGGCTATATTCAGTATACAAAGGGTGCACCTGATGTGGTGCTTTCAAAATGCACATCGTATTATGAGAACGGCAAGCAGCTTCCTATGACTGATGAAAAGCGTGCTGAAATCCTTGCAGGCAACAAGGAAATGGCTGATAAGGCACTTCGTGTTCTTTGCTGTGCAATGCGCATTTATAAGAATGAGCCTGAAAGCGAAGAGGCTTCAGCACTTGAGCAGGAGCTTTGTTATGTTGGATTAACAGGTATGATTGACCCTGTACGCCCTGAGGTTGTTGAGGCAATTAAGGAGTGCCGTGCAGCAGGTATCAGACCTATTATGATAACAGGTGACCATAAGGATACCGCTGTTGCTATTGCAAAAGAGCTTGGTATAATTACCGATAATACCTCTGCAATCACTGGTGCAGAGCTTAATAAGCTCAGTGATGAAGAGCTTGACAGGGAAATTGAAAAGTATTCTGTATATGCACGTGTTCAGCCTGAGCATAAGGTAAGAATTGTAAAAGCATGGAAGGCAAAGGGCAAAATTACTGCAATGACAGGTGACGGTGTTAATGATGCACCATCAATCAAAAATGCAGATATCGGTGTCGGTATGGGTATCACAGGTACAGACGTTACCAAGAATGTTGCTGATATGGTGCTTGCTGATGATAACTTTGCAACAATCGTTTCTGCCGTTGAAGAGGGCAGAAGGATTTACGATAACATCCGTAATTCAATTCAGTTCCTTCTCTCATCAAACCTCAGTGAGGTTGTTACAATTTTCATTGCAACCTTAATGGGCTTCACAATTTTTGAGCCTGTTCATCTTCTTTGGATTAACCTGATAACCGACTGTCTGCCTGCTCTTGCTCTTGGTCTTGAAAAGGGCGAAAAGGATATAATGAAACGTCAGCCGAGAAATTCCAAGGACGGAATTTTTGCAGGTGGTATGGGCTTTGACTGCGTTTACCAGGGTCTTATGGTGACTGTTCTTACACTCCTTGCGTATTTCTTCGGTACCAATCAGCTTGGCGTTGCACTTGCCCACGGCTCAGAAGAGCTTATTCACCAGAATGGTATGACAATGGCGTTCCTGACCCTTGCAATGGCAGAGATTTTCCATTCCTTCAATATGCGTTCACGCCGACAGACAATTGCAAAAATGGGCAGTGTCAACTGGTATTTAGTTGGGGCGATGGTACTCAGCCTTGTGCTTTCAACCGTTGTTATTTATATTCCGTTCCTTGCAGAAGCATTTGATTTTGCTCATATCAGCTTAACTGAATATGCAATTTCACTTGCACTGGCAGTTTGCGTAATTCCGATTGTTGAAATTGTTAAAGCAATCCAAAGAAAGCTTAACAAATAAATTTAATTGTAAACAGAAAACTCTTGATGCATACGTATCAGAGCTATAACGAAGTAAACCACGAACATTTTTGTTCGTGGTTTTTTATATGGTTTTTGTATATCAAAATCCGATGCTCGCTACAGTATTGCACTTGCGTTTGACTCAATAAACTGAAATCATTTATCGTCGAATCAAAATACCTTTCATATATTCCGTTTCATTATGCGTTTGATATATAATTTGTTTTTCCTCTTCTGTACAGCCAATTAAAATTTTGATTTCTGAATCTTTTTTCATCAAATCAACAATACATATTATTGCATCAATCTTTTTTTCGCCACTTCCAACCCATACGTCTATCCCTGCACCATCCATAGATGCTGTATCTTTTAAATACCCATAATCAACTTTGTAAATAAAATTAGGATATTTAGGATGCGTGGTTCCTTTTGGTCTGTCAATTACAATTTCTGAATTTGCTACCAATTCATTTAATACTTTCCAAAATTCTCTATTATTTTGCATTTTATTACTCCCTTACAAACAGAAAAATTTCTTTATACTGATGTAATTAGACCGTTTTCCCAAAAAGCCTCAAAAGTATTGGCAGTACCGCCATGTTCAACAATCTTTCCATTCACAATCTTATCAATATTTACCCCTTTTATTTCTATAACCTTGTTCGTGGGAGTTATTCCAATAAACTCACCTTTATGTGTTCCTCTCATAATAAATTCCGAAACAACAGTCTCTCCATCTTCAAATTGGCGGATAATCTCCATTGTGTAGTCGGGATATGTTGTCCTAACAGCTAAAAGATGTTGCCTCATTCCCTCTATGCCTATAAAAGTCTCGTTTTTTCCAATCTTTTGTACACAGGCATTTGAAATATATTTTGGGAGTTCATCAAGCAAATTTTTTGAAACAACTACCTCATAAAAATATTTTATGATTTCTTTACTGCTCATGGTTCACCTCAAATAAATTCCGATTTATCTATTAATAAAATAATAGCATAAAATAAACCAAAGAACAATAGTGTCCTTTGATTTAAAGCTTCGTTATTGTACCTATTTATATGTATCAGGTTTTTTTATAGGTTTATTGATTTTAAAGACCTGTGTTTTCAGCAATATATTTTCTTGCCTTAACAGCATACTCAAACGGATTAGCCTTTGCAGGGTCCTGCTCAGCCTCAACAACTACCCATCCCTCATAATCATTCTCTGCAAGAATGTCAAAGATAGGCTTAAAGTCAACATCTCCATCACCCGGCACTGTGAACACGCCTGCTCTGACAGCGTCAAGGAATGACATATGCTCAGGAACAACCTGATTGTTATAAACATCAAGACGAACGTCCTTTAAGTGAACGTGCTTAACTCTGTTGATATACTTTTTCAGAACAGGAACAGGGTCGATGCCTGCAAAGGTGAGATGACCTGAGTCGAAAAGAAGATAAACTAAATCGGGGTCAGTAATCTCCATCAGCTTATCAATTTCCTCAACGGTCTGAACACCTGTGCCCATATGATGATGAACGGTAAAGAACATACCCTTGCTCTTTGCATAAGCGCCCATTTCATTAAAGCCCTTGGCAACGATTTCCCACTGCTCGTCAGTGTAATAAGGCTTTTCATCAAGAATGGACTTGTCAAGACAGCCCTGAATTGAGTTGCCCTGTTCTGAAGCACCAATAACCTTTGCACCTAACTTATGGAGCTTATCGCAATGAGCCTTGAAGGCCTCGATTGTTTCCTCATAAGGCTTTGAGGTTAAATATGATGAGAACCACGCATTACAAATCTGAAGTCCTCTGATATCAAGATATGGCTTTAATACATCAGGATCTGCAGGGTATTTGTTACCGATTTCAGAGCCTTTAAAGCCGGCCAGTGCCATTTCACTGATGCACTGCTCAAATGTATTCTCTGCACCAAGGTCAGGCATATCGTCATTAGTCCAGCCGATTGGTGCAATAGCTAATTTAACTTTGTTTGAATCAAGCATTTCCTATTTTACCTTTCAAAATTTTTTAGTAAAGATACAATTATTAATAATCAAAGGTATCCTTAATATGTGCCTGCATATCCTCATATGCTGCTGCGACTGTTTCACTTTCAGAAACCTCTGCAACACCGACTCTCCACCAGGACTCAAAGCCCGGGGTCATAGTCTTTGGCAACACCTTAATATCAAACAGGCAGGAAACTGTCTGCTTCTGTGCATCAGCAAGTGCAGCACGAAGCTCGTCAGATGTACGGCAGGTATATGCCTTACAGCCATAGCCCTCTGCAATCTTTGCAAAATCAGGATCAATTTCCGCACCATCAAGCATGCCTGTTACAGGATTTCTTGCTCTGAAAACAGTACCAAATGTATCAGTACCCTGATTATTCTGGAGATTTTCAATACAGCCCCAGCCCATATTGTCAAACAGGCAGACATTAATCTTTAAGCCCTCCTGCAAAGCAGTGTAAAGCTCGCTGTGTCCCATAAGGAATGAGCCGTCACCGCAGAAGGTGTAAACCTGTGATTCCGGCTTAGCCATTTTTGCACCAAGTGCACCATTCACTTCATATCCCATATTAGAATAACCGTATTCCATATGGTATGTACCTCTGTCCTTTGGTCTGAACAGTCTTTGCATATCACCCGGGAGAGAGCCTGCTGAACCGAGAGCAATAGCGTCCTCCTCCATGAACTCGTTGATGATACCAAGAGCAAGAGTCTGATTAAGTCCGCCCTCAAGCTCTGTTGAGTAATATTTATCAACAATAGCATCCCATTCAGATTTTGCTGCTGAGATTTCATCAGTATAAGCTGATTTATATCCGTTACAGGACTCAACAAGAGCAGTAACAGCCTCTTTCGCATCAGCGATGATTGCCTCAGCATCCATCTTGAATGCATCAAATGGGCATACATTAATACCAAGCACCTTTCTGTTTTCGTTAAACAGCCATTTTGATGCTGTGGTGAAATCTGTAAAACGAGTACCTACACCGATAATCAAGTCAGCATCCTTTGCAATAACATTGGCAGCCTTGCCGCCTGTTACACCGATACCGCCGAGATTGAGCGGATGCTTCCAGTCAATAATACCCTTGCCTGCCTGTGTTTCGGCAACAGGGATGTTATATTTTTCAGCAAATTCAAGCAGTTCTTTTTCAGCACCGCTGTATCTTACACCGCCGCCGCAAATAATAATCGGTTTTTCAGCCTCTTTAATAAGTGCTGTAGCTCTGTCAAGCTGTGATTTTGAAATAGGACGTCTGTCCATATGCCAAACTCTTTTAGCAAGGAAATGCTCAGGATAATCGTAAGCCTCACCCTCAACATCCTGCGGCATAGCAAGGCAGACTGCACCTGTATCTGCAGGATCTGTTAAAACACGCATTGCGTTAATGCAAGCTGTCATAAGCTGCTCGGGTCTTAAAATTCTGTCAAAATAATGGCATACACCCTTGAATGCATCTGTTACAGTTCTGCCGTAGTTGTCGAAGAACTCAGCCTGCTGTAAAACAGGATCAGGCTGACGGCAGGCAAATGTGTCACCCGGAAGTACAAGAAGCGGAATTCTGTTTGCTGTGGCACAGCCGCAGGCTGTTACCATATTTGTTGCACCGGGGCCAATCGAAGAAACACAGGGGATAATAGCCTTTCTGTCAAGCTGTTTAGCATAAGCCATAGCAGCAAGAGCCATATTCTGCTCGTTTTTACCCTGATAAAATTTTAAATTATGACCGCCCTGCTCTAAAGCCTGACCAACACCAACTACGCAGCCGTGACCAAAGATGCCGAAGATGCCTTCAACGAATTTTGTTTCAACACCGTCACATTCGATATATTGATTGTCAAGGAACCTAACCAGTGCCTGTGACATTGTAAGTCTGATACGTTTCATAATTAAGCCTCAATTTCAGATAATTTAACAGGTCTGTTTTCAGCAACAGATTTTTTAGCGGCAAGACCAAGACGAAGAGCCTCAAGACCGTCATAAACAGTTGTCTTTGTAGCCTTATCGTTAATTACACAGTCAATGAACTCTGTCATTTCGTCAGTGAATGACTGCATATATCTCTCAAGGAAGAAATAAAGCGGCTTGTCAGTTATTGCGCCGTTTTCATCCATAAATTCAACATGAGTAGGAGTGTCGTTTGCAGCACTTGCCTGACCCTTCTTGCCGAATACCTCAAGTCTTTGGTCATAGCCATAAGCCGCCTTGCGGCAGTTGTCGATAACACCGATAGCACCGCTCTTGAATTTGAGTGCAACAAGTGCAGTGTCAACGTCACCTGCTTCACCGATAGCGGGGTCAACTGTAACTGCGGCATTTGCATAAACCTCTTCAACCTCACCGCCAATGAAACGAGCCATATCAAAATCATGAACTGTCATATCAAGGAAGATACCGCCGGATACCTTAACATATGAAATCGGGGGTGGCTCAGGGTCACGTGATGTGATTTTGATTGTCTGAAGCTCACCGATTTTACCCTTGTTAGCAAGGTCCTTAATTGTTGCAAAGTTGTGATCATAACGACGATTGAAGCCAATCTGAAGTTTAACACCAGCCTCGTCAACAGCCTTGATAACAGCCTTGATTTTTTCAATTGTTAAATCAACAGGCTTTTCACAGAAAATGTGCTTGCCTGCCTTAGCAGCCTCAATCGCAATGTCTGCGTGAGTATCTGTTGATGAACAGATAAGAACTGCTGTGATTTCAGGATTGTTTAAAATCTCGTGATAATCCTCATAATAATTCGGGATACCAAGCTCCTCTGAAACCTTCTTTGCACCTTCAACAAAAATGTCTGAAATAGCAACGATTTCAGCCTGAGGAATATGGTATGTAATTGATTTTGCATGTACCTGACCGATACGACCGGCACCGATGATGCCAACCTTAAGCTTTTCCATAAATTTTACCTCTCAGATATGTATTAAACTGGACATTATCCAGTTCATCATTCCAATAATAGCACAACAACTTTTCTAATTCAATATCTTAAAATAAGAAAAATAATATTTTTATGATTTTTATAAATAGTTGCATTAAATAAGAAATCTATGTATAATATAAATAAATATACAGCTTTATAAGGAGATTATATATGACATATACATATACACCTCATGGTGTTTGTTCAAAACAGATAACAATAGAAGTTAATGATGATGAAACGATTGAAAGTATCAGCTTTTTAGGCGGCTGCCACGGTAATCTTCAGGGCATTTCTGCTCTTGCAAAGGGCAGAAGTATTGATGAGGTTATTGCTGTGCTCAGGGGTATCGACTGCAGAGGAAGAGGAACCTCTTGTCCTGACCAGCTTGCAAATGCGCTTGAGCAGATAAAAGCGGAATTATAATTAAGGGGTCAAAATATGTTCAGACTTGAAAGCAAAATATTACAGCGTGAATTCAAGGTGTATGAAGGTAATCTTTATGCATCACAGATAAGAAATACTCTGTCAAAAAAAGATTTCATTCCTGACGGTAACAGTGTTGAATTTTTATTCCATTTTACCGACGGCAGTGAATTTACCTCAAAGGGCTTAAAGGTTACAGACCAGAAGCAGGAGAACGGAAAGCTGTCTTTTACATTTGCAGAATGCAGCGGTGTTACTGTAACCATGAGCTTCTGGGCAGGCGAGGACGGAAATACACTAAGAAAGCAAATCAGCTTTGTTCAGAATGATACAAAGGTTATTGACTATATACTGCTTGAGCATATCGGAATAACAAATTCAAAAACTCATTTCAGTGTTCCTATGGATGTTGAGGGAACTGAGCTTGGTGCATTCGTGTCTTCACTGGGACAGCCTTTTTACATTGACAGTCTTTTCTTCGGCTGTGAGTTTCCTGCAACGCTCAACACAATTCTTTTTGGAATAGGTCAGGTTAAATATTATCTCGGCAAAAATATAGACGGTGTATTTCATTGCCCTGTTACTGTTGTAGGCGGTGCAAGTGACAATACTATGATAGATGTGCAGAAAGCGTTTTTTGACTACATTGATGATATTGCAGTGCCGAATAAATTTAGACTTCAGTATAATAGCTGGTATGACCATATGCTGAATATTGATGCTGATAATATTGAAAAATCCTTTTATGAAATTGAAAGTAAGCTTTCATCAAACGGTGTACCTCCCATTGATGCTTATGTTATTGATGACGGCTGGAATGATTACAAAGCACCATTTTGGAGCTTTAATAAAAAATTCCCCAACAAGCTTACGGATTCAACAAATATGACCAAAAAGCTCTGCTCTTCATTCGGCTTGTGGCTCGGACCGAGAGGCGGATATAATTATCAGTATAAGTTTGCTAAGAAGATGGAAAAAAGCGGTCTTGGTGCCTGCAATTCTCTGTCACGTGATATTTGTGTGGCAGACAAAACATATCAGGAAAATGTTGAAAAGTTCCTTGTTGACACTACTAAGGAATTTGATATCAGCTACTGGAAGCTTGACGGCTTTTGTTACAGACCCTGTACAAATTCAAAGCATCACCATATGGTCGGCGGTGAGAATGATATGTACTATTATTCGGAAATGTGGCAGGGCTGGATTGATATCTTTAAAAGTGTAAGACAGGCTCGTACAGATGAAGGTAAGGAACTCTGGATTAATATGACCTGCTATGTTCATCCGTCACCGTGGTGGCTGCAGTATGTCAACAGCATCTGGCTTCAGAACAGTAATGATATTGGCTTTGCCGATAATCTGGAGCAGCAGTCACAGCTCGACAGGGAGCTTACCTATCGTGACGGAAGATACTATAATTCACTTTGCACAAGAGCTTGGCAGATACCTCAAAGGTATATATATAACCACGAACCGATTTATGGTACTGAGGCAAAGGTTAATTATACAGATGAGGAGTTTGAAAAATATCTGTATTTCAATGCCTGCAGGGGTCAGGCTCTTAATGAGCTTCATCTTAGCTATACTATGATGAATAAAACGAAGTGGCGTATACTGTCTAAGGTAATTCAGTGGCAGAAAAGCAATTTTGACATTCTGAGAAATGCTATTATGCTTGGCGGAAATCCCGAAGAAAATAATGTTTATGGTTATTTTAGCTGGAATGAAAATGGTGACGGAATTATCGCACTGAGAAATCCTACCGACGAAAGTGCTCCGCTGACTCTAACCCTCAACAGGCTAATGGGCTGTCCTGAAAACCTGAAAAATGTTAATCGTTTTAATGTTTACAATGAGGGTGCTGGTGAAAACTTTGACAGCTATTCATATGGCGACAAAATTGATTTGACTTTAAAGCCCTTTGAGGTTAAGGTTCTGCAGTTCGGTAAAAGTGACAGAAGATATGATTATCTTGAGGCAACTGACGAATTTACTGTATCATTTAAATATAATAGTAATGATGAAAACTGTTCAATCTGTGAAAATGAAGATGTCAGAATTGCAATTGAGGACGGATTTGTTAAAATCAGGTGTGACTCGACAGTTCTTAACTCAAGCTGTAAGGTGACAGGAGCAGAGCATAGAATAATCGTTGTACGAGAAAAAAATAAAATGGTTAAGCTTTATATTGACAAAAACCTTGACGGTTCAGCTTATGATGAAAATGCCAAGGGTGAAATTGATACAAAGCTTGAAAGCGATGCATCGGAATTCAGCGCTATCAGCAAAGCAACCTCCTATGAGGATATTGTTGCACTGAAAAGAGTGCTAACTAAGACCGTTAAAAGGAGGAAAAAATAATAATGAACTGTAAAAAATGCGGCAGTGATGCTCTTATCAAAAAAGATGACTGGTATGAATGTGCTCACTGCGGAGCAACAATGTTTGATACGGATGTAAATATAAATGATGTAAAAAGCCCTACAAAAGAGGTTGAAAAAATAGAACAGGCGGAGGAAGGTAAAGAGGTTAGCTATAAAACCTATAATCCGAATGAGCCTGATGACGAAGAAGAGGAGAAAAAGCCAAAAAGCAAATTGCGTGAGGCAGTGGAATTCTTAATTCCTATTGTTGTTGCTGTTATTATTGCAATAATTTTGAAATCTGTTGTTTTTGCAAATGCAGTAGTTCCAACAGGCTCAATGCTTAACACTATTCACGAGGGTGACAGAATAATTGCCAGCAGACTTGCTTATGTTAATGAGGATCCTCAAAGATATGATGTTATCATTTTCAATTATCCTGATGATGAAAAGCAGATTTATGTTAAGCGTGTTATAGGTCTGCCCGGTGAAACCGTTCAGGTGGTTAACGGCGTTGTATATGTTACAAAAACTGACGGCGAAACAATCCAGCTTGACGACAGCTTTGTTACAAACTGTACACCTGAGGGCAATTTCGGACCGTTTGAGGTGCCTGCTGACAGCTACTTTATGATGGGTGACAACAGAAATTCAAGCTGGGATTCAAGATTCTGGAATAATAAATTTGTTAATAAGGAAAAGATTTTAGGTAAGGTTAAATTTAAGTATTATCCAAGCTTCGGCAAAATAGAGTAATACTGACAGAGGGGTAAAAATATGAGCCAGACTAATTATATTCCTAAAAAAGAACGCTGGGCGTTCAGCATCGGTGCAATGGGTCAGGGTATGATTTATGCAATGATGTCAAGCTACATCAGTGACTATTATCTGAATGTTCTGCAGCTTGCACCAATGTTTGTGCTGCTTCTTATGCTTTTGGCAAGAGTGTGGGATGCAATTAATGACCCGCTTATGGGTATGATTGTTGACAGGCGTACTACAAAGCACGGCAAAATGAAGCCGTACATAATATATGCCTCAATCCCTATCGGTGTATTAACTGTGCTGATGTATTTCAGTCCGAACCTTAACAAGGGTGCGTTAATGGCTTATGCGGCTGTTGTTTATGTTTTGTGGGGTATGATTTATACGATGGCTGATGTTCCCTTCTGGAGTCTGCCCAATGTTATGACTGCAGATGCCGAGGAAAGAAGCTCAACAATATCCTTCGGCAGAACATTAAATGGTGTCGGCTCAGCCGTACCGGAGGTTCTGTTTCTCGTTATCGGACTTGTTTTGCCGAATATTCTCGGTGCGTCTGACGGACTTGAATATAATAAGACCAAATACCTTATTATGGCAATATTTACCGTTGTTATCGGATTGCTCCTTTATTCAAGGTCGTATTTCCATATTAAAGAAAGAGTGGTTATTCCTGATGCAAAGCCTGTAAAGGGTGAGCCCTCAAGGCTTTCACGTATTTTTAAATGCAAGCCCCTTATGCTTGTTATTCTGATGGGTGTGCTTTCAAGCGGAAGATATATGGTTCAGGCTGCTGCTGTTCACGTTGCACGTTATGCTTTTTATATCGGTGCACCGTTGGATGGTATGACAGATGCTGAAAGAGTTGCAGCAATTGAGGCGAGTGTGTCATCGGTTAAAACGATTTTCCAGGCTTGTGCAATTGTCGGAATGTTCGGTGCAATGCTCGTTATGCCTGCACTTATGAAACGCTTTGATTATAAAAAAATTGTTATTGTAACCTGTATTGCAGGCTTTGTTGCAAGCATATTTACCACACTAATCGGCTGGTTTACAATGAATTTGTATATCTGTATACCTTTTATTCTGATTTCATGTATTCCGCTTGGTGTGCTTAATGTTATCAGCTATGCAATGATTGGTGACTGCCTTGATTATATGGAGCTGAAAACAGGCTTCAGAGATAATGCACTCGGCTCTGCCTGTCAGGGCTTTGTAAACAAGCTTGGTAATGCGTTTGCAACATCGGGTATTGTTTTAATGTATATGTTTATCGGTCTTGAGCCTGAAAAAATGCTGAGCTCAGATGTTATTATGGCAGCAACCGATCTTGCAATGAATCAGCGTTTTGCAATGTTCTCATTGGTTTCAATTGTTCCGGGTGTGAGTCTGCTGCTTTGTGCAATACCAATGTTCTTTTATAAAATCAGCGGCAAGGAAAAGGAAAGAATAGAAAATGAGCTTGCTGCGCAGCGTAAGGCGAGAGGAATTGAGATAGGTGAATAAAAAACGAATTGCAGCAGGTGCAGTATGTATAGGTGCAATTGCAGGTACTGCACTGCATGGTTATATGGATGTTATGGGCAGGGAGAGAAAGTTCAAATCAATTATTGGTTACCTTGCCACAAGAAGTGAGAACGAAGGACCGGACGAGTTTCTTATGTTTAATCAATCCAAACACGAATGGATTAATAAACAGAACAGCGAAAAGATTATCATAAAATCGCACAGAAACAGGAACTTAACAGGCTACCTGACTTACCCTGCCGTTGAAAGCAGCGTGTTCGTTGTTTTTGCTCATGGTCATCATACAGACCATAATGGTGATCCTGCAAACTTTTTGCAGTATTATGTTGAAAAAGGCTATAATTTTCTTGCAATGGACCATGTGTCCTGCGGTGAAAGTGAGGGCAGCTTTACAGGCTTCGATTATTTTGAGCATAAGGACTGTTTGCTGTGGATTGATTATTTAACCGGGCGTTTCGGTGACGATATAAAAATAATTCTGCACGGTGTATCAATGGGCGGTGCTACGGTTTGCAAAATGATAAGCAAGGTGCCGAAGCAGGTTAAGCTTGCTGTTGCCGATTGTCCGTATACCAGTGCAACAGAGGAATTTTCAGAAGTAATTAAGGGTGCGGGAATTAAGAATCCTAAACCGCTTGTTAAAATCTTCAATACTGCAAATAAGCTTATTGCAGGCTATGACCTTGATGATACTGAGGTCAGGGGTTCTGTGCTTCAGGCAAGAGCGCCTATGCTTTTTGTTCATGGTGATAATGACGGGCTTGTTCCTACAAGGATGGGAATTGAGCTTTATGAGCTTTGCTCAACATCAAAGGAGCTCTTCATTGTTCATGGTGCTGGTCACGCTGATTCAATCCGTGTTGATGAGGCAAGCTATCATGAAAAGCTTGATGAATTTATTGATAAATATTTAGGAGTATAATTTATGCCTTTTATTGAAGTTAAAACAAATCAGACAATTTCGGATAAAATCACCTTAAAATCAGCTCTCGGCGAGGCAATCACAGCAATTCCCGGTAAGAGCGAGGCGTGGCTTATGGTTGAGCTGGAAGATGAAAAGGATATGTATTTTAAGGGCAGTGATGAGCCTTGTGCAATGTTTGAAATTGCAATTTTCGGCAAGGCAGGCGATGCAGCATATGATGACTTAACAGTCAGAATTTGTGAAATCAGCGAAAAGCTGTTGAATGTTCCTGCTGACAGAACATATGTAAAATACAGTGAAATCAACCATTGGGGATTTAACAAATTTAATTTCTGATAAATCAGAATATATTAAGAGAGGATTATATGTCTATATTTAAAACAGCGTATACCTTGAAGATTGAAAAAGGTGTTGATAAAAGCCGTGAACTGTTTGAAAATTCATTTTTGGATATGGCTAAAAAAGGATATTCAAGCAGTACGGTAATACACCATCCAAGCTATGGATTAAAAAAATTTTCAGGTACTATTGATAAAGGCACATATAAAGCACGTCTTATTTTATCGCACGAAACAGACGATTTTTACCGAAGTGCTCCGGTAAATGAAATTACGTTTGCAGGAAATGAGTCTGAAACAACCGTCGAAGTTGTTGTGAAAAAGATAAAGTACGGATTTGTTTTTCTGTGTATTTTAGCTGTTTCAATTATATTGCTTGGTTTTTCATTAATGTTTATGGAAGATCTGACAATGCTTATAGCCTTTGCAGCTGCTGCGTTCGTAGTATTATTGTTCAGCTTTATTCCTTTGCTGATTGCACGTCACCGTGTAACTAAAGCAAAAGAAGAATTGATTTATATTTTGAAGTATGCAGATAATTGATTATTGAATAAGTGGTATAGTGATTTTTATTGAATTTAGTTTTAAGGAATATGTATTGTGAAAAAGTTTGTTAAAATAATTATACCTATATTTATTATAGCATTGTGTGCGGCGGCAGCAGTCCATTTTGGTGTGTTTGATACAGAGCAAGAAACAACAGCAGCCGAAAGTACCGTTAGCACAGAGAAAAAGTCAAAGTACCAAAGCTATATTGACAAAAACAGTGATTTTGTCGGCTATATTAAAATTGACGGAACAGCAGTAGATTATCCTGTTGTGCAGTGTAATGATGATGAGTTCTATTTAACCCATAATTTTGATAAGCAGTCCGAAGAACGCGGTGCAATTTATATGAGCAGTGAATGCGATTCTTCATTGAGGGATTTCAATACGGTGCTTTATGGTCACAATTGGCTGGATACAACGATGTTTTCTGAGGTTACAAAATACGAAAATATCAATTTTTATAAAGAGCATCCTGTGATTCATTTTGATACTGCATATAATGATATGGAGTGGAAGATTTTTGCAGTGTTTATTACAAATGCTGATGAAAATGAGGATGACGGATATATATTCAACTATATTTATCCGCATCTCGGCGGTGAGAATTTCAGCGGTTATATCGGTGAAGTGAATAAACGAACTCTCTATAAAACAAGTGTTGATGTTAACAGTTCGGATAAAATACTGACGCTTTCCACCTGTTCAAGAAAAATGGATATTTCAGGCTACAGAGCAGATGCAAGAATAGTTGTTGCTGCAAGGCTTGTGAGAGATGGTGAGAGTTCAGAGGTTGATACCTCAAAAGCGGAAATTAATCCCAACCCGAAATATCCGCAGAGATATTGCGATAATATGGGTATACAGAATGTTTATTCAAATGATGAAAAATGGTATCCATTTGAAAATGAATAAAAGATAATATTAAATAAAAATTTTTTAATTAAATTGTTAGTACACTTACAGTTAGTACACTTACAAAAAGGA
>JAIDEF010000276.1 GCA_029054965.1 Eubacterium sp. | reverse complement strand
GTTATTAATTATCAATGGTTCTCCTCGTGAAAACGGAGTGTCGGCAGAGCTTATTAATCAGGTTAAACGATATTTTGCGGATTGTGATATTGTGCAGTATGATACCTATAAAATGTCGCCTGCTCCTTGTACCGACTGCAAATATTGCGAATATCATAACGGCTGCTCCAATAAGGATTTGGATATATTTTTTGAGGATTTTGAAGTAGCTGATTATATTGTATTTTTCAGTCCGGTATATAACAACTTTTTTCCTGCACCGCTGAAAGCAATTATAGACCGTTTTCAGCGTTATTACAGTGCCAGATTTAAAAGAGGGGATAAGCCTCCGATTAAGAAGCCGAAAAGAGTAGGCGCGGTTATATGCAGCGGCTCAAATGCAAGACAGTGTGCGGATTATATGGTGTCAACCTTAAAGCAGGCTTTTACCGTACTTAATGGTGAGGTGTGTTCAAGATATTATATTCCGAATACTGATTCAGGTAACTATACATTCAATATTACCGAACTTGAAAAGTTTGTTCATTTTTTAAAAAGATAAATTATTTATTGAAAATCTTATTAGTTTATGCTATAATGAAAACAGTGATTAGGAGGTTATAAACAATGAAAAAATTAAAAGCTATAAGTGCAGTCGTTATTTGTCTTTGCCTTATTGCAAGCATATTTGCCGGCTGTTCAAAAGTTTCCTTTGAAGGAAAATGGAAATCAACAATTGATTTGACGGAAGAATTCAGCGAAGGCGGCGATATGTCAGGTGATGCTGAAATGGGTCAGTATTATGATAAACTGAATATACCATTGTCTGTTGATGTAATTTACACTTTTGACAGTGATAACAGTTATACCTGTGTTCCTGATGAAGAAAAGTTCAAGGCTGATTTCGATGAAGCTGTTGAAAAAATGCTCGACTATATGATCGAAGGAATGTATAAGTATGCTGAAGCTGAGGGTATGAGCAAGGATGAATTCGATGCTTTTTACAAGGAAACAAATGGTGCTTCACTTCGTGATGATATTCGTTCCGAGACAAAAGCTGATATTGACTCAATATATAAAGAGCTGATTGATGAGATTACAGAATCAGAGCCTCAGAAGCTTGGAATCAAGGATGACAGATTTTATCATACCGATGATAATGGTAATGAGCTTGGATATCAGACATTTACATTAGAGGGCGATACACTCACAATAACAGGTGAGTATGATATGCAGGATAAAGCCATTAATGAGGATGAGTATCCAATCGTATTAACAAGAATGGCAGAATAAATATACATTATACCGCTGGTTTCCGGCGGTATTTTTGTTTTTATATCTGCGTTGCTTTTGTTGTAGTCAGACATAGCGGTCTGTGTATATTTCATTCATATATAATTTATATATTATTTATTGAATATTACTGCCGTTTGTGTTATAATACGTTGAATATATTATGGAGAAGTATGTATGATTATTCTCGGTATTGACCCAGGGTATGCAATTGTAGGCTGGGGTGTGCTTGAATATAAGGCTAATAAATTCCGTGTTCTGGGCTATGGTGCAATTACTACTGATGCCCACACTCCTTTCCCACTCAGGCTTCAGACAATTTATAACGATATGTGTTATTTGTTTGAAAAATATAAGCCTGAGGTTATGAG
>JAIDEF010000275.1 GCA_029054965.1 Eubacterium sp. | reverse complement strand
CTTCAGATGTGTGAACATCTCGGAAAAAGCAAAAAGATTTTATATGTAAGCGGTGAGGAGTCTGCTAATCAGATAAAAATGAGAGCCAACAGACTTGGTGTAACAACGGACAAGCTTTTTGTTTTACCGCAAACAGATGTTGGAATAATTGTAGATGCAATCAAGTCAGAAAAACCCGATATCGTTATAGTAGATTCAATTCAGACTATGGTCTACGACGAAATTAACTCATCAGCAGGTTCTGTAACTCAGGTCAGAGAATGTACAAATATATTTATGCATACCGCTAAGGGTTTGGGGATCCCAATATTTGTTGTCGGTCACGTTAATAAAGATGGTGCTATTGCGGGACCAAAGGTTCTTGAACATATTGTAGATACAGTTCTTTACTTTGAAGGCGAAAAAAACTATTCATATCGAATTTTAAGAGGAGCGAAAAACAGATTCGGCTCAACAAATGAAATTGGTGTTTTTGATATGACAGGTAATGGACTTAAAGAAGTATTAAATCCATCGCTTATGATGATTTCGGGCAGACCGAAAAATACATCAGGTACCTGTGTTGCTTGTGTAATGGAAGGCTCAAGACCTATTCTTGCAGAGGTGCAAGGTCTTGTCTGCGCTACAGGCTTTGGAACTCCAAGACGAATGAGTACAGGCTTTGACTATAACAGAATGAGTATGCTTCTTGCGGTACTCGAAAAAAGAGCAGGTTATTTTTTCAATAATATGGATGCGTATATAAATGTTGTTGGTGGTCTAAAGCTTGATGAACCTGCGGCTGACTTAACAGTAGCACTTGCACTTGTTTCTTCACTAAAGGACAAAGCAGTAGGGGAAGATGTTCTTGCATTTGGTGAGGTTGGACTTGCAGGAGAAATCAGAGCAATAAATAATTGCGAGCAACGTGTAAACGAAGCAATGCGTTTGGGATTTAAACGCTGTATAATACCATTTCATAATTATAAATCATTATCAAAGGATGTTAAGGTAAATATGGATATTGTTCCTGTCAGAACAATCCGAGATGCCTTCACTGCATTAGTCGAAGAATAATCATAAAAAAGCTGTGGATTATATAAATCTTACAGCTTTTTTATATATAAGCAAATAGGGCAGAAAAAATTATGTATAATTAATTTTTGCCCCTAAAACCCTTGACATAGCGTGATTTTTGATTTACAATTATACAAAATTAATATTTTGTATAATTGAGGGGAGTTATTAAAACAAAATTATCTGTTTAGGCTTCTTTTTCAGGCTTTCAAATTATTTGAAACGATAGTGACATCGTGATAGATAAACCTATCTGATTGACTTGTTAAAATATATTTTCTCGTTGATTATACAATAAAATTATTAATGAAAGGAAAATAGTAATGCGCAAAGAAGAATTCGGACAATTACCAAAGCTTGTTCAGCAATATCTGATTTACATTGAAGCTATAAAAAATCACAGTGAATTATCTGTTATTGAATATGCATCAGACTTGAGAACTTTTTTCAGATTCTTAGCCAAATCTAAGGGATTATGTTCTCAAGATATATCTGACGAGGAAATTGACTTATCCCCTATTGATTTGCAATTTATACAGGGAGTAAACTTGACCGATGCTTATCAATTTATAGTATACTGCAAAAACGAACGTGGTAACAGTGAAGCAACAAGAGCACGCCGTGTTGTTGCAATAAGGAGATTTTTTGGTTATTTGACTGATAATCTTGGTCTGCTTGAAAGTAATCCGATGAAATCACTTGATGCACCTAAAACAAAAAAAGCTCTTCCTAAGTATTTAACTCTGGAAGAGGCTGAAAAATTACTTTCTGTTATTGACGGAAAATATAAAGAGCGGGATTATGCAATAATCACACTTTTTTTAAACTGCGGCATGCGTCTTAGCGAACTTGTTTCCATCGATTACAATGATATAAAAGCCGATGGTTCATTAACAATCATAGGAAAAGGCAATAAGGAGCGAATTGTTTATTTGAATCAAGCCTGTATAAATGCTATTGTAAATTATATGAAAGTGCGGCCAAATGATGGTGTTAAGGACAGAGCACTGTTTCTAAGCTCAAGAAATCAAAGAATAAGCCCGAAAACTGTTCAGCATATTATATACTCATATCTGGAGAAAGCAGGACTGGGCGACAGAGGTTTATCTGTACATAAGCTCAGACACACAGCGGCAACACTTATGTATCAGCATGGAAATGTTGATTTGCTTCTGCTTAAAGAAATACTTGGTCATGAAAATCTTGGCACTACTGAAATATATACACATATAGCTGATGATGCCACAAGAAAAGCAATAGAATCAAATCCGTTATCAAAAGAAAAAGCTAAATGGTAACAACCGAAAACAAAAGCTTGGTTAATCCGCTGTCAATTACTGACACTGCAATTATCGCAACAGCAAGAATAAGATATTTTTTTAAATAAGGATTTATTTCAAAAGGTTCTTTACTGTCCCCTTTAACAAGACTTCTCATTTTGGTTGATAATTCTACGCTTACCTTCATAGTATATGCAATTGTTGTTATGAGCAAAGCAATATAAGGAACAATCATAATAAGTGAATATCCTACACC
>JAIDEF010000274.1 GCA_029054965.1 Eubacterium sp. | reverse complement strand
GTTCATTTCACCATTCCCATAAATTCTTCTTCAGTGATTACTGTTATTCCTAACTTATTTGCTTTGTCAAGCTTAGAGCCTGCTTCCTCGCCTGCTAAAACATAGGTTGTTTTTTTAGAAACCGAAGAGCTTGTTTTGCCGCCGAAGGATTCAATTATCTTAGACGCCTCTGCTCTTTTTAATGTAGGTAATGTTCCTGTTAAAACAAAGGTCATACCCTTGAAGCGTTCATCCTCAATAACTGTTTTAGATTTCATATTTACGCCTGCAGATTTCAGCTTATTTATAAGTTCGGCAGTTGCTGCAAGACTGAAATACTCTGCCACGCTTTGTGCCATTACAAGTCCATAGCCATCTATTTCAAGAATATCCTCAACAGCTGCATTCATAATGCTGTCAATATCCTTAAAATAATCTGCAAGCAGCTTGCCTGCCTTTGCACCTATGTGCCGTATTCCGAGAGCAAAAATCAATTTTGCTAAATCATTATCTTTTGATTTTTCAACTGATTCCTTTATATTATTTGCACTTGTTTCCTTGAAGCCTTCAAGACTTGCAATCTTTTCATAGTCAAGATTATAAATATCGTAAGTTTTGGAAATCAGTCCGTTATCCACAAAATTTTCAATAATAGCAGGACCCAAGCCCTCAATATCCATAGCATCACGTGAACAGAAATGAATAAGATTTCTCAAAAGCTGTGCAGGACATTCAGAATTTATACAACGTATAGCAGCTTCATCGTTTTCTCTGATAACAGGCTCTCCGCAGGATGGACAGACTGTCGGGAAAACATATGCACCATCACACTTTTTTTCATTAACGCAAAGAACCTCCGGAATTATATCTCCTGCTTTTCTCACTGTAATTGTGTCACCTATATTGATATTTTTTTCATTAATAAAGTCCTGATTATGAAGTGTAGCACGGCTGACTGTTGTTCCGGCAAGGTGAATACTGTCAAATATCGCAGTAGGGGTTAATACACCTGTTCTACCAACAGCAATTTCGATATCCTTCAGAATTGTCTGCTTTTCCTCAGGCGGATATTTGAAAGCAACTGCCCACTTTGGATATTTAGCTGTTGAACCTAAAATATCACGCTGTGAAAAATCATCAACCTTGATAACTGCACCATCAATATCAAATTCAAGATTGCCACGTTCCTCGCCTATTCTTTCAATCTCTTTCAAGGCATCATCAATATTGTCAACCTGTGTATAAAATGGTACAGTATTGAAACCAAGCTCAGCAAGATAATCAAGTGACTGTTTATGTGAGTTAAGCTCAGCACCGTCAATTTGCTGAATATTGAAAATAAAAATATCAAGACCTCTGCCTGCCGTTACACTGCTGTCCTTCTGCCTTAATGAGCCAGCAGCAGCATTTCGCGGATTTTTAAATGGTTTTTCATCATTTAAAAGCTGTCTGTCAACAACACGTTCAAAGCTCTTTTTCGGCATATAAACCTCGCCACGTACCTCAATGTAAGGTATAGCCTTGTTAAGCTTAAGCGGAACATTATGAATTACTCTTAAATTACCGCTGACATCCTCTCCAACATCACCATCACCACGCGTTGAACCCCTGAAAAACACACCATCACGGTATTCAAGGCTAACTGAAAGACCATCAATTTTTGGTTCAACAACATACTTTGGTGTGGTTACAGAATCATTTACACGCTTATCGAAATCACGTATTTCATCACGGCTGAATGCATCCTGAAGACTTTCCATTCTGACGGAATGAACAACACTTTCAAAGGTATTGTCTGCCTTGCCGCCAACCTTTTTTGTTGGCGAGTCAGCAGTGTCGAACTGAGGATATTCCTCCTCAAGTGCTTTAAGCTCCCTCATCATCATATCATATTCGTAATCTTCAATTTCAGGTGCATCATCATTATAATAACGTGCAGAATGATAACGCAGAGTTTCTCTAAGCTCATTTATCTTTTTTTCAATTTCAGTCATACTATCACCAATAAACATTATTAGAATTAGTTTATCACATATATTGTAATTAATCAATAATATATAGAAAATCCCCAACAAAAATGTTGGGGATTAAATGATTATTTTACAAACTTATGGAACATTTTTTTGCCCTTTTTGATGATGATATCCTTATCAAAATCAGATGCCTTAAGTGCTGTGAGTGCACCGCTGACTTTTTCGTCGTTAACACTGACTCCGCCTTGGTCAATAAGACGTCTGCCCTCTCCTTTTGACTTAATCATATTTGCCTTAAGCATCATATCAAGCACTGTGATTTCATCGTCTGTGAAATCATCATCAGTAAGTGTTGTTGTAGGCATATTTGAGTTATCCGCACCGCCAGCGAAAAGAGCCTTAGCAGCCGACTGTGCCTTAACAGCCTCATCCTCACCGTGAATCATTTTTGTGAGTTCAAATGCAAGCACCTCTTTGACCTTGTTAAGCTCTGCTCCCTGACACTTTGCATATTCATTAATCTGCTCCATAGGAATAAATGTAAGCAGCTTCATACATTTGATAACATCATCATCGCCGACATTTCTCCAATACTGATAAAACTCATAAGGACTTGTCTTTTCAGCATCAAGCCAAACAGCACCCTTTTCGGTTTTGCCCATTTTCTTGCCCTCTGAATTCGTAAGCAAGGTAATTGTCATAGCGTTTGCATCACCCTGAAGCTTACGTCTGATAAGCTCCATACCGCCAATCATATTTGACCACTGGTCATCACCGCCGAACTGAAGATTACAGCCGTATTTTTTATAAAGAGTGTAAAAATCATAGCTCTGCATTATCATATAGTTAAATTCAAGGAATGAAAGACCTCTTTCCATTCTCTGCTTATAGCACTCAAAGGTGAGCATTCTGTTAACGCTGAAGCAAGCACCCACCTCACGCAGCAGGTTGACATAATTGAGGTCAAGAAGCCAATCTGCATTATTAACCATTATTGCCTTATCTTCGCCAAATTCAATAAACTTTGACATCTGCTTTTTAAAGCACTCACAGTTGTGTGCAATAGTTTCAGGTGTCATCATTTTTCTCATATCAGTTTTGCCGCTCGGATCACCAATCATTCCGGTTCCGCCGCCGATAAGTGCAATAGGCTTGTTACCCGCCATCTGCAATCTCTTCATAAGACAGAGTGCCATAAAATGACCAACATGCAGACTGTCAGCAGTAGGGTCAAAACCAATATAGAAAGTTGCCTTGCCTGTATTTACAAGCTCTCTGATCTGCTCTTCATCTGTAACCTGAGCGATTAATCCTCGCTCCTGTAATTCTTCATAAACTCCCATATATATTAATCCTCCAAATAGTTTATAGCTTAATCTGCAAGCAATAATTCTTCTGCACTTTTAAGCAATGTTTCAGTAATTTCAAGACCGCCCATAATACGTGCCAGTTCTCGCTTTCTTGCTTCAAAATCAAGCGGTGCTACTTTTGTATAAGTTTTATCACCTGTAATATCCTTTTCAATAAGAAAGTGCTCGTTTGCATTTGATGCAATCTGTGCAGAATGAGTAACGCAGATAACCTGCGTATTTTTTGAAACAGCTTTCAATTTAAGTCCGATTTTCTGACTGGCTCTGCCACTTACACCTACATCAATTTCGTCAAATATCAATGTTCCGATTGTATCATTGTACGACAATATGTTCTTAATTGCAAGCATTATTCTCGAAAGCTCGCCGCCTGAGGCAATCTTTACTAAAGGCTTTGGCGGTTCACCCGGGTTGGTTGAAATAAGAAACTCAATTTTATCAAATCCATTTGAGCTTAAATTGCCTTTTTGAAAATCAACCTTAAACTGCAGCTTCGGCATATCTAAGAACTCAAGCTCAGCTTTTACCTGTTTTTCAAAGTCAGATGCAACCTTTTTTCTTAATGCTGATAATTCATCAGCAAGTCGGACTGTTTTATCAAAATACTCATCATACTGAGCATTGAGCTTTTCGAGCTCAATATCACTGTAAACGATAGAGTTTCTTTTTTGCTTTGCCCTTTCCAGAAAATCAAGCATTTCACTTTCATCACTGCCATATTTTGATGAAAGTCTGAACAATAAATCAAGACGCTCTTCAATCTGTTCAAGCTCGACGGGATTGAAATTCAGTTCAAGCAATAAAGCATCAATTTTATCCTTAGCGAATTCAAGCTTATCATTTATATCTGCGAAGGTTTCAGAAATTTCTTTAGCCTGCTCAAACTGTAAAAGTGTATTGAAACAGGTATTGATGCTGCTTTGAACACCATTATTTTCATCATCGCCATTAATCGTCTGCAGTGAAAGATTAAGTGCATTTGTTATTGCCTCGGCTGCTGAAATCAAAGCACGTCTTTTGTTAAGCTCTTCCCTTTCGCCGATTTTTATTTCAGCATCCTCAAGCTCTTTAATCTGATAGTCGAGCAGCTCTAACTCTTTATCTTTGTCACTTTCACTCATTGTCAAAGCCTTAAGCTTTCTTCTGACAGTTATTAAATCCCTGAATGATGCTTTATAATCCTGAAAAATGCTGTTGTCACTGAACATCATATCAATATATTGATACTGATAATCCGGATTAAGCAGAGCCTGGCTGTCGTGCTGACCATGAATATTGACAAGTAATGAGCCGATTTCCTTAAGCATTGATACAGTAGCACTTTTCCCGTTAATTTTGCATACTGATTTTCCGTTTGTGCTTATTTTCCTTGAAATCAGAAGTGCATTATCGTCAAGCTCATAGCCGATTTCTGCTATTTTTTTTGAAACAGACTCAGGAATATCCTCAAAACAAGCACTGACATATGCACTGTCACATCCGTGCCTTACAAGCTCTTTTGATGTGCGTTCACCTAAAATTGCATTAATTGAATCAATAACAATTGATTTTCCTGCGCCTGTTTCACCTGTTAAAACATTCAGTCCCGGCAAAAAATCTACACTTGCTTTTTCAATAACTGCAATATTTTCAATATCAAGAGTTCTTAACATTTAGGATTTTCTCCATATTCATTGTAAAGATTTTTGCAAAATCCTCTGTTTTGCATAAAACAAAAATTGTATCATCGCCCGAGATAGTTCCTACAACGCCTGTCCACTCCATTGCATCAATTGCTGTGCATACAGCATTAGCCATACCTGTAAAGCATTTAATTGACACAATGTTCTGTGCGTGCTCTACCTTAATAATTGAATCAGCAAATATTCCGCCTGTTCTTCTGAATGCATCATTAGATGATTTTTTACCTGTGGAATAAATATATCTGCCTTTGTCATTAAGCTCCTTAACAAGTCTTAATTCCTTAATATCTCGAGAGATAGTTGCCTGTGTTACTTCAAATCCGCATTTAAGCAGAAAAGCCTGAAGCTCTTCCTGTGTTTCAATATTTTTAGAGCTTATC
>JAIDEF010000273.1 GCA_029054965.1 Eubacterium sp. | reverse complement strand
ATATTATAAATAATAAATACAGTAAGTGATTTCTTTAAACGAAAAAAATTATTTGCTTTATCCTTCAGGAGTTAAGTATGGAAAAAATCACAGGTAAAAATAATGATTTAATAAAGAGCGTCAAAAAGCTACTTTCCTCCTCTAAGGAACGCAGGGTGAATAACTCCTTCGTGCTTGAGGGAGCAAGGCTGGTTTTTGATGCTCTTAATTCTTTATGCCGTATTAAATGTTTTCTTGTAACAGAAAGTGCTTATAATAAATATCATGCTCAGTGTGATGAACTTATTGCAAAAGCTGATAAAGCATATTTTATTTCTGATGAAATATCAGCAAAGCTTAGTGAAACCGAAAATGCTCAGGGTGTTTTTGCTGTTTTTGATATTAAGGAAAAACCTATTGAGTTTAAAGCAGATGGAAAATATATTGCACTTGATAATGTACAGGACCCCGGAAATCTCGGCACAATTCTCCGCACTGCCGAGGCACTTGGCATTGACGGGCTTATTATCGGGGGCGGCTGTGACCTTTATAACCCAAAGGTGCTAAGAGCAACAATGGGTGCAGTGTTCAGAGTTAACACAGTTCGCTGCAGTGATGCATCTGATATGTTGATTAATCTTAAAGAACAGGGCTTCAGAATTTATGCCACATCACCAAGCAGCTCTGCAAAGCCTATCACAGATATTGATTTTTCAAATGGCTGTATCTGTGTTATCGGCAACGAGGCTAACGGAATATCCGATAGGGTGTCAGAGCTTGCTGATGATTTAATAACAATTAAAATGCTCGGCAGAGCTGAAAGTCTGAACGCTTCCGTAGCGGCATCTATAACGATGTGGGAGATGCTGAGAAATGAGTGAGAATTTAAGATATTGGCTGTGGCTGCAGAAAGCACTTGGCGAGGGTGCCTATCTCAGCAGGATTGTTGATGAGTTCGGCTCTGCAAAGGCGCTTTATGATGCAAATATTCTTGAGTGGAGAATGTCCCCGAATTTAACGGCAAGACAGATTGACAGACTGGTAGAAACCGATATTCATTCGGTTGATGAAATAATTTATACCTGCAAAAGTAATAATTGGCAGATAATTGATTATGATGATAACAGATACCCGAAAAGACTGAAGGAAATTATCAATCCTCCTGCTGTGCTTTACGTTGACGGTGATTTGCCTGATATTGATAATTTGGCAACTGTCGGTGTGGTTGGTACACGCAAGGCAAGTGATTATGCAATCAAGGTTACACATATTATGAGCAGAGGTGCTACTGATGCAGGCTTGCTGATAGTCAGCGGAGGGGCACTCGGTGTTGATACTGCTGCACATAAAGGTGCTCTTATGGCAGGCGGAAAAACGATTGCCGTTCTCGGCTGCGGTCTTGGTACAAACTATCTCAATGAAAACAAATCACTTCGTGATACCATAAAGCATAATGGTGCATTGGTTACGGAATATCCGCCGTTTACACGAGCAAGCAGAACAACCTTTCCTATGCGAAACAGGATTATAAGCGGCTTGTCAGTCGGTGTTCTGGTGGTTGAGGCAGGTGTCAAAAGCGGCAGTCTTATCACTGCAAATTTTGCTCTTGAGCAGGGCAGGGATGTTTTTGCAATACCTGCATCAGTGTTGTCGCTTGATTTTGCAGGCACGAATAAGCTGATTGATGATGGTGCAATGGTTGCCACAAAGCCGATTCACCTTGCTGCACCTTATGCAGAAAAATTTGATACTGTTGACCTTTCAAGGGTTAAGAGTATTGAGCATTATATGAATGCTGCAAGCGATAAGGGTGCTAATATACCAAAGGCGAATGAACCTGTATTTGATGCTGCTCTTAAGGACAGAGATAAGAGAATAAAAAATGAAAAGCAGGCTTCTAAGCTTACAGGAAACGCAGCTGTAGTTTATCAGTGCTTAAATGAAAGCTTTGCTCATATTGATATAATAACTGAGAAAACAGGACTTACTGTCAGTCAGGTTATGGCTGCCTTGACACAGCTTGAAATTATGGGACTGACGGAAAGCACCTCAGGTAAAAGATATAAGAGAATCTGAAAGGAAAAGTGTATGTCAAAATTAGTAATCGTTGAGTCACCTGCAAAGGCGAAAAATATAAAGGGCTATCTCGGCAGAGGTTATGAGGTTATAGCTTCAATGGGTCATGTCAGGGATTTGCCGGCAGCAAGACTAAGCGTTGATATTGCAAATGACTTTGAACCGAAATATGCGGTAATCAAGGGTAAGGAAAGCTTTGTTAAAGACTTGAAGAAAAAGGCAGACAGCGCAGACTATGTTTATCTCGCAACTGACCCTGACCGTGAGGGAGAGGCAATATCATGGCATCTTGCAACCTTGCTTGACCTTGATATGAACGAAAAAAACAGAGTAACCTTTAATGAAATTACAAAGAACGGTGTTAAAAACGGAATGGCACAGCCGAGAGCGATTGACATTGATTTTGTCAATGCGCAGCAGGCAAGACGTATTCTTGACAGATTAATAGGATATAAGCTGTCACCGTTTATATCTCAAAAGATAAGACGCGGGCTTTCAGCAGGCAGAGTTCAGTCCGTTGCCTTAAGATTGATTGTTGACCGTGAGGAGGAAATCAGAGCTTTCAAGCCTGAGGAATACTGGTCAATTGATGCTAAATTCACCAATCCGCCCGACAGAAAGGTTTTTGCTGCAGCTATTGCAAGCAAGGATGGTGACAAAATAAAAATTGAAAATAAAGAACAGAGCGACAAAATTCTTTCAGACCTTGACGGTGCAGATTATATTGTTACTGCAGTTAAGAAGGGCAGCAGAAAGAAAAATCCTACACCTCCGTTTATCACATCAACTTTACAGCAGGAGGCTTCACGCCGTCTGTCTTTTCAGGCAAGAAGAACGATGAAAGCGGCACAGGAGCTTTATGAGGGTGTTGATGTCGGAGAGCATGGAACAGTCGGTCTGATTACCTATATGAGAACTGACTCGCTTCGTATTTCAGATGAAGCAAGGGAGGCAGGTAATCAGTACATCATTGATAACTATGGTGAAAAATATCTGCCTAAAAAACCAAGATTTTTCAAATCAAAAAGTAATATACAGGACGGACACGAGGCTATCCGCCCGTCAATGCCGAATATAACACCTGAATCTGTAAAGGCATATCTTACAAATGACCAGTTCAAGATTTATAAGCTTATTTGGGAAAGATTTATTGCCTCTCTTATGGAAGCCTGCCTGCAGGAAACTATGAAGATTGAGATTTCGGCAAATGGTTATATCTTCAATGCAACAGGCTATACTGTTAAGTTTGATGGTTTTACTGCTCTTTATGAGGAAAAGGGTGATGATGATAAAAATAACAGTGATGCATCACCGCTTCCGCCAATGACAGTGGGTGATGTGCTTAAGCTTAAAAGCATTCTCGGTAATCAGCACTTTACGCAGCCACCGGCGAGATTTACTGAAGCATCACTTACAAAGGCACTTGAAGAAAATGGTGTCGGACGTCCGTCAACCTATGTAACAATCACCTCAACAATTCTTAACAGAGAGTATGTTAAGCGTGAGGGCAAGCAGTTTGTTCCTACTGAGCTTGGCGAGGCTGTTACCAATCTTCTTGAAGACAAAATGCCGAATATAGTTAATGTAAAATACACCTCTAAAATGGAGGGCGATTTAGATAAAATAGACAGCGGCGAAAAAGATTATAAGGAAATGATCAGGCTCTATTATGATGAGTTTGAAAAGCCTCTTGAAAAGGCTAAAGCAGATATGCAGGGTGTAAAGATTAAACTCAAGGAAGAGGAAACCGATGTTGTCTGCGAAAAGTGCGGACGTAATATGGTTGTCAAGGTTGGAAGGTTCGGTAAATTCCTTGCCTGCCCCGGCTATCCTGATTGTAAAAATACAAAACCGCTCGTTTACAAAACAAGTGCTAAATGCCCTGAATGCGGCGGTGATGTAATTGAAAAGAAAACCAAGAAGGGTACATCCTTCTTTGGCTGTTCAAATTATCCTGAATGTAACTTTATGACATGGGATGCTCCGTCAGATGAAGTATGCCCTAAGTGCGGAAAATCTTTGTTTAAACGCAGAGGGAATGTGCTTTATTGTCCTGATACTGAGGGTTGCGGCTTTACAAAGCCTGTTCCAAGAAAAAAGAAAAGTGAAGAATAATCTATGAAATTTAAAGTTATCGGTGCAGGGCTTGCGGGTGTTGAAGCGGCGTGGCAGATTGCAAGTGCAGGCTACACTGTTGACCTTTATGAAATGAAGGGTATCAAGCGAACTCCTGCCCATAAAACCGATTTGTTTGCAGAGCTTGTATGCTCAAATTCATTAAAGGCTTCAAGGCTCAACAGTGCTGCAGGACTTCTTAAAGAAGAAATGTCAATGCTCGGCTCACTTACGGTTCCCGTCGCAAGGGGCTGTGCAGTGCCGGCAGGCGGTGCGCTGGCTGTTGACAGAAATATTTTTGCAGAGCAAATTACTGAAAAAATAAAAGCGAATAAGAATATAAATATTATTAATCGGGTTGTTGAAAAGTTAGAACTTGATGACGATGCAATCACAATAGTGGCAACTGGTCCTTTGACTGATGGTGCACTTGCAGAAAGCATAAAAGAAATAACAGGCGATTATCTCAGCTTTTATGACGCTGCAGCTCCGATTGTTATGGCAGACAGTGTTGATATGTCAAAGGCTTTTGGTGCCTCAAGATATGATCGCGGCGGTGATGATGACTATATCAATTGCCCTTTCAATAAGGCCGAGTACGAGGCTTTTATTGATGAACTCATTAATGCTGAGGGTGCAGTAGTTCACGATTTTGATGTGTATGAGGGTTGTATGCCGATTGAAAAGCTTGCAAAACGAGGCTTGGATGCACCAAGATTCGGTCCTATGAAGCCTGTTGGATTGGTTGACCCGAGAACAAATCACAGACCCTGGGCTTGTGTTCAGTTAAGACGTGAAAATGATAAGGGCACAATGTTCAATCTTGTGGGCTTTCAGACTAATCTGAAATTCGGTGAGCAGAAAAGAGTTTTCTCAATGATACCGGGACTTGAAAACGCAGAGTTTGTTCGCTATGGTGTTATGCATAGGAATTCGTTTTTGAATTCACCAACTCTTTTAAACCCTGACTTTTCAATGAAAACAATCCCTAATCTGTTTTTTGCAGGTCAGATTACAGGTGTTGAGGGTTATATGGAATCTGCCTCAAGCGGTATTATGGCAGGTATGAACGCTGTCCGCAGGGCAGAGGGCAAAGCACCGTTTGTTTTAAATACTGACACAATGATTGGTGCACTTTGCGATTATATCAGTGATGAAAGTGTTACAGATTTCCAGCCGATGGGTGCTAATTTCGGTGTTCTGCCGCCCATTGAACCAAAGATAAGAGATAAGAGTCAGCGATACACTGCACTTGCAGAACGTGCCCTGAAGTCGTTGGAAACCTCTATGGAGAAAATGTGATGAAGATTATTATTGATGCATTCGGCGGTGACAATGCTCCCCTTGAAATTATTAAGGGTACAATGCTTGCTGTTGACGAGTACGGTATAGATGCAGTGCTCGTTGGTGATACAGATAAAATAAACGATTGTGTAAATAAAAATAATATTACACTGAAAAATACTGAGGTTGTGAATGCCGATGGTGTTATTGATATGTGTGATGATGCAAGGGCTGTTCTCAAGGAAAAGTCAGATTCTTCAATGGCAGTTGGATTTAAGCTTTTAAATGAGGGCAAGGGCGATGCTTTTGTAAGTGCAGGCAACACAGGTGCTATAACAGTAGGTGCAACCTTTATTACCAAGCGTATCAAGGGGATTAAACGCCCGGCAATTGCATCTGTTATGCCCAGTGCGGACAGGCCGTTTTTACTTATGGACTGCGGTGCCAATGCTGAATGCAGAGCGGAGCATCTTTATCAGTTCGGTTTGATGGGCAATCTTTATATGAAGAATATTAT
>JAIDEF010000272.1 GCA_029054965.1 Eubacterium sp. | reverse complement strand
GATTCTATTCCGATTGTTGCAACATCAATCACCGACTATGCAACAGGTCTTGGTATCCAGGACTGGACAGGAAAAACAGGCTATAATGTAACAGGCTCATCAGACCTTGCTCCTCTTAAGGATCAGGCTGCTATGATTAAAGAGCTTTGTCCTGATGCAAAAACAGTAGGCATTCTTTACTGCTCAGCAGAAAAGAATTCAAAATATCAGTCAGATGTTATGCAGCAGGAGCTTACAAAGCTTGGTATAACCTGCAAGGAATATACATTTGTTGATACAAATGATGTAACAGCAGTTACTCAGCAGATTGTAAGTGATAAATGTGATGTAGTATTTGCTCCTACAGATAATACTGCAGCATCAAATACAGAGGCAATCAACAATGTTTTAGAGCCTGCTAAAATCCCTGTAATTGCAGGTGAAGAGGGTATCTGCAAGGGCTGCGGTATTGCTACTCTTTCAATCAGCTACTATTCAATCGGTCAGGCTGCCGGTCAGATGGCATATGACATTCTTGTAAACGGTCAGAACCCGGGCGATATGGAAATTCAGTATGCTACTGAGCTTACTAAGAAATATATGCCTGAAAGAGCTGAGGCTGTCGGCGTAACAATTCCTGAGGGCTACGAAGCTATTGTTTAATATTAAGGCACATCAAATATAACAGCATAAATAAAACTATATTAAAAAAGCGGTAGATTATTTTATCGCTTTTTTAGTTAGTTTAAGGAGATAGAAATGTTAAACTTTTTACAATCATTACCATCACCCATTGCTCAGGGTATGATTTGGGGTATAATGGCAATCGGTGTTTATATTACATATAAAATACTGGATCTTGCTGACCTCACTGTTGACGGCACTCTTGGAACAGGCGGTGCTGTGCTTGTAATACTCACCACAGTCAATGGTATGAACATATACCTTGCACTTTTTATTGCATTCCTTGCAGGCTGTCTTGCAGGACTGGCAACAGGTATTTTACACACTAAATTCGGAATACCCGCTATCCTTGCAGGTATTCTCACACAGCTTGCACTTTACTCAATAAATCTGAGAATAATGAAGGGTAAGGCTAACACAACAATAAGCTGGAGAAACTATGACCTTATTGTTTCTTCAAATATGCTGCAAATCGGCAGAACAATTCTTGTTGCTGCAATTTTTGTAGCAGTAATTATTGCTGTGCTTTACTGGTTCTTTGGAACTGAAATGGGTCACTCAATACGTGCAACAGGCTCTAATCAGAATATGGCACGTGCCAATGGTATTAACACTGATTCAAGAAAAATTATAGGTCTTGTAATATCAAACGGTCTTGTTGCAATTGCCGGCGGACTGCTTGCGCAGTTCAGCGGAAGTGCCGATATCAATATGGGCAGAGGTGCAATTGTTATTGGTCTGGCTGCCGTTATTATCGGTGAAGTTATCTTCGGAAAAATATTCAAAAACTTCGCACTCAAGCTTTTATCTGCAGTATTCGGCAGTATCATTTATTACATAGTAATCGCTATTGTACTCAAGTTAGGTCTTAACGCAAATGACCTTAAACTGTTCTCAGCACTTGTAGTTGCTCTGTTCCTTGGTATTCCGTTCTGGAAATCACAGTTTCAGGGCAAGCACGTTAAACTCAAGGAGGTTAAGGAATAATGCTTGAAATTAAAAATGTTCACAAAACCTTTAACCCAAATACCATTAATGAAAAAAAAGCATTAAAGGGCATTGACCTTGTCCTCAATGAAGGTGATTTTGTAACTGTTATCGGTGGTAACGGTGCCGGCAAATCCACTATGCTTAATATGATTGCAGGCGTTTATCCTGTTGACTGCGGCTCAATAATAATTGACGGAATCGATGTAACAAAGCTGCCTGAGCATAAGCGAGCTGCATATATCGGACGTGTTTTCCAGGACCCTATGAACGGAACTGCAGCAGATATGCAGATTGATGAAAACCTTGCACTTGCATCAAGACGAGGCAAAAGAAGAGGTTTGAAGTTCGGTGTATCACGCAAGGAAAGAACCGAATTTACCGAGCTTTTAGCTTCACTTGATTTAGGTCTTGAAACAAGACTCACATCAAAGGTTGGTCTGCTTTCGGGAGGTCAAAGACAGGCGGTGACACTG
>JAIDEF010000271.1 GCA_029054965.1 Eubacterium sp. | reverse complement strand
CCTTTATTAATTTATTTTTTTATATAATAGCAAATTTTATCTATACTTTCAATTGAAAATAGTGTAAAATATATCTATCAATTTTGGAGTTTTTTTGTTATGAATATTGTAGATGTTCAGAATTTAACATTATCCTTTGGTGAAAATACACTTTTTTCCAATGTTTCTTTTGATATAAAGGATAAGGAAAAGGTTGGCTTCGTCGGCGTTAACGGTGCCGGCAAAACATCTCTTTTCAAAATATTAACAGGTGAATATATTCCTGACAGCGGTAACTGTTTTATGTCAAAAAATATCCGTCTCGGCTATATGGAGCAGCATACCTGCTCTGATGAGAGAACAATCTGGGACGAGCTTGTCAGTGTTTTTGATGACCTTATCAAAATGGAAAAGGAGCTTGATGAGCTTGCTCAGGAGCTTACAGTCAATTATTCTAAGCAGCTTATTGACAGGCAGGATTATTTAACTAATGAATTTAATATACAGGGTGGATTGACCTATAAATCAATGACACGCTCGGCATTAATCGGTCTTGGTTTCAGTGAGGATGATTTTAATAAATCAACTAAAACACTTTCAGGCGGTCAGCGTTCAAAGCTGATACTTGCTAAATTGCTTTTGTCAAAGGCAGATTTTCTTTTGCTTGATGAGCCTACAAATCATCTTGATATTTCTGCAATTCAGGGGCTTGAGGAGTTTTTGAAAAACTTTAACGGTGCCTGTCTTATTATATCTCACGACAGATATTTTCTTGACAAAATTACAGATAAAACAATTGAGCTTGAAAATAAAAAAATCCGTTCCTATAGGGGCAACTATTCCACTTTCCTTGTAAAGAAAGAGGCGGAGCAGAAGGCGATTGAGGATAAGTATAATAATGATATTGCTGAGATTGAACGTCTTGAAGGCATTATCGCCCAGCAAAGACAATGGAACAGAGAAAAGAATATCAAAACTGCCGAAAGCAAGGAAAAGGTTGTTGAACGCATTAAAGCGCAGCTTGTGCTGCCTGACAGTAAGGTTGAAAAAATCAAATTTGATTTTACACCAAAATGTGTTTCCGGTGAGGATGTGCTTGATGTTAACGAAATATCAAAGTCCTTTAACGGTAATAAAATTTTTTCAAATGCCAGCTTTAATGTGAAAAGAGGGGAGCGTGTATTCCTTCTTGGTGACAACGGCTGCGGCAAAACCACCCTTTTAAAAATTTTAATGGGTGATTTAACCCGTGATGATGGTACATTCAAATTTGGGCAATCACTTATGACAGGCTATTTTGATCAGGTTCAGGCAAAGCTTGATTTATCCAAAACAGTTATCGATGAGGTTTGGACAAATTTCCCATTTATGACGGAAACAAGAGTCCGCAATGCTTTGGCAGCCTTTCTGTTTAAGGGTGAAGAGGTTTTCAGACCGCTCGAGGTCTGCTCAGGAGGTGAGCGTGCACGAGTGGCTCTCCTAAAGCTTATGCTCGGCGGCTTTAATTTTTTACTGCTTGACGAGCCTACCAACCATCTTGATGCTTTTTCCCGTGAGGAGCTCGAAAATACTTTGCTTAATTATCAGGGTACAATGCTTATTGTGTCTCATGACAGATATTTTATAAACAAGCTTGCTACACGTATAGTTGAATTGACGCCAAATGGCTGTAACAGCTATATCGGCGGTTATGACGAATATGCAGAGCGAAGATATGTGCAGATTGCTGAAAAGATAAAAACTGAAAAGCCTAAGGTTAACAATTATAAGCTGAAAAAGGAGCGTCAGAGCAATCTCAGAAAGCTTACAACTAAGAGCAAAAAGCTTGAAGAAGAGATTGAAATTGTTGAGCTTGAAATTGAAAAAACACAGGAAAAGCTTAATTCAGCGGGCTATGAGGAGCTTATGGACTTAACAAAGCTGCTTGAAGAATTAACAACTAAAAGAGATGACCTCTATTCCGATTGGGAGCAGACTGCTATGGAATTAGAGGAGTATAATTCACAATAAGGTACAGGAGATTTTTATGTCAGCCGTAGTAGTAATAGGTGCAGGAGCAGCAGGTCTTTTGTGCAGTGCCAAACTTGCACAGAGGGGTTTTGATGTTACACTGCTTGAAAAAATGAACAGACCTGCAAGAAAGCTGATGATAACAGGCAAGGGCAGATGCAATGTTACAAATGCCTGCTTTGAACTTGATGATTTAATATCAAATGTTCCTACAAATCCGCGTTTTATGTATTCGGCATTTTCAAATTTTATGCCGTATGACACAATGGCGCTTTTTGAGGAGCTCGGAGTTTCGCTTAAAATTGAAAGAGGAAACCGTGTTTTTCCTCAAAGCGACAAGGCTGTGGATGTTGTGGATGCTCTTGTCAGATATTGTAAGGACAGTGGTGTTAAATTTATTCAGGCAGAGGCTAAGGCTTTTGAGTGTGAAAACGGAGAAATTAAATCCGTTATACTTTCTGATAAATCAAAAATTTTCTGTGATAAGGCGGTTGTTGCCACAGGCGGTAAAAGCTACCCCTTAACAGGCTCAACAGGTGACGGATATATTCTTGCAAGGTCCGTGGGGCATAAGGTCACTGCAATCAAGCCAAGCCTTGTGCCGTTAGTTTGTTCTAATAATTTTGTGCCAAAGCTGCAGGGCTTGTCACTGAAAAATATTTCTGTTACTCTTTTTGAAGATGAAAAGGAAATATTTACCGATTTCGGTGAAATGATTTTTACCCATTACGGTATGTCGGGTCCTGTGATTCTTTCTGCATCAAGCCACATCAGAAATATGGGTAACAAGCATTATAAAATAGAAATTGATTTTAAGCCTGCACTTGATTTGCAGACTCTTGATAAACGCCTGCAAAAGGATTTTTCTGAATTTTCCAATAAAGATTTTATAAATTCTTTGTCAAAGCTGTTGCCTAAAAAACTAATTCCTGTTATAGTTTTAGTCAGCGGTATTTTACCGAATACCAAATGTAATCAGATTACTAAGGAGCAAAGACAGGCTCTTGCTCATCTTCTTAAGCATTTTACAGTTAATGTAAGCAGCTTTCGGCCGGTTGAGGAAGCAATTATCACCTCAGGCGGTGTTGATGTTAAGGAGCTTGACCCGAAAACAATGAAATCAAAAATCGTTGATAATCTCTATTTTATCGGTGAGGTTATTGATGTTGATGCATATACAGGCGGTTTTAATCTGCAGATTGCATTTTCTACGGCGGCTGTGTGTGCAGAAAATATGGAATAAAAGAGAGGCAGTTTTATGATTAATGTAGCTATTGACGGACCTGCAGGTGCAGGTAAGTCAACGATTGCCAAAGCCGCAGCCAAGACTCTTGGCTTTATTTATGTTGACACAGGTGCACTCTACCGAACAATTTCACTCAGCGCTGTAAGGTGTGGTGCTGATGATAATGAAGAAATAATTAATATGCTTAATGATATAACGGTTAAGCTTGGCTTTGCCGATGATGGCAGTCAGTGTGTTTATCTCAACGGTGAGAATGTTTCATCACTTATCAGAACACCTGAAATTTCCATGGCGGCATCAAAGGTTTCCGCTATACCGGAGGTAAGGGCGTTTCTTCTTGACCTTCAGCGTGATATTGCCCGTGAGAATAATGTTATTATGGACGGGCGTGACATTGCTTCAGTTGTTCTGCCGAATGCTCAGCCTAAAATCTTTTTGTTTGCATCACCCGAATGCAGAGCAGACAGAAGATATAAGG
>JAIDEF010000270.1 GCA_029054965.1 Eubacterium sp. | reverse complement strand
AGATGACGCATCTTGAGTTCATCAACATATTCAAAATTAATTTCATCAATACCAAAGCCATCATAAGATTAGGAACAACCTCCGACTCGCTCTCAGTTTCTATTGCAATCTTAACTGCCTTGTCGATATCAAGCAAAATTTTTGAAAGACCCTTTAACAGGTGAAGCTGCTTTCTCTTTTTATCAAGATTAAATGTAATGCGTCTTCTTATGCATTCAAGCCTGAAATCAATCCACTCTAAAAGTATACCCTTGACACCAAGAACAACAGGTCTGCCCTTAATAAGCAGATTAAAGTTACAGCTAAAACTGTCCTGCAGCGGTGTCATTTTGTAAAGCTTCAGCATAAATTTATCTGCATCAACACCACGTTTAAGGTCAATTGTTATTTTCAAGCCTGACAAATCAGTTTCATCGCGGATATCACTGATTTCCTTAATCTTATTTGATTTAACAAGCTCAACAACCTTATCTATAACCGCCTCAGATGTAGTTGTAGGCGGAATCTGTGTAATATCAATACAATTATATTTTTTATCATAGGTGTATTTTGCACGCACTTTAACAGAGCCTCTGCCTGTTTCATAAATCTTATCAAGCTCGGCTTTATCATAAAGTATATAACCGCCGCCCACAAAATCAGGAGCAATCAGAGTATCACTGACAACATGGTCAGGATTTTTCATAAGAGCAACTGTTGTGTCGCATATTTCCTTAATATTAAATGATGCAATTGATGATGCCATACCAACAGCAATACCTGTTGTGACATTGCAGAGAATTGTCGGAAATGTAACAGGCAGAAGCGTAGGTTCCTTCATTGTATTATCATAGTTATCAACAAAATCAACGGTATCAAGCTTAATATCATCAAACAGCTCGTGACAGATTGGCGCAAGCTTTGCTTCAGTATAACGTGATGCGGCATACATCATATTTTTACTGTAAGCCTTACCGAAGTTACCCTTAGATTCAACAAAGGGATAAAGCAATGCTTCATTGCCTCGTGACAGACGCACCATAGTTTCGTAAATTGCAGCATCACCATGAGGATTAAGCTGCATTGTACGACCCACAATATTAGCACTTTTTATTGTTCCGCCCTGCAGAAGCCCCATATTATACATAGTATAAAGGAGCTTTCTGTGTGATGGTTTAAGACCATCTATCTCAGGAATCGCACGTGACAGAATTACACTCATTGCGTAAGGCATATAGTTGCCTGTCAGTGTGTCGGTAATAACCTCGTCCTGTACCAAGCCCGCTCCTTTAATGTGCACATTGTCAGCAAGCGGCTTATTATTTTGTTGCGAGTTATCTTTTTTTCTTTTAGCCAAAACAATGCACCCCCTTTAGCTGACATCAGCGGCATCAATATAAAGATGACCGTAATCTGCAATATATTCCTTTCGGCCGTCAAGATTATCGCCAAGAAGCAAATCAAACATTTCAGATGTTCTTTCCGCCTCTGCAGGTGTTACTTTAATAAGTCGTCTTGTGGCAGGATTCATAGTTGTAAGTGCCATCATTTCTGCCTCGTTTTCACCAAGACCTTTTGAACGCTGAACAGTATATTTTTTATTGCCTATTTCTTCCTTGATTTCATCCATCTCTATCTCATTATAAGCAAAATAAGTCTGATCACCGCAAGTTACCTCATAAAGCGGTGATTCAGCAATATATACCTTCCCTGCTTCAATAAGCTTTGGCATAAGGCGGTAAATCATAGTCAGTATAAGTGTTCTTATCTGAAAACCGTCAACATCGGCATCAGTACATATAAGCACCTTGGACCAACGAAGGTTGTCCATATCAAACAGTGATAAATCCTTTGCTGCCTTGCTCTTGACCTCAACACCGCATCCAAGAACTTTAATCAAATCAGTTATAATATCACTCTTAAAGATTTTATCATAATCAGACTTCAGACAGTTGAGTATTTTACCTCTGACGGGGATAATTGCCTGAAAATTGGCATCCCTTGCCTGCTTGCAGGCACCAAGAGCTGAGTCACCCTCAACTATAAACACTTCCCTTTCATTGACATCCTTTGAACGACAGTCAACAAATTTCTGAATACGATTTGTTAAATCCATTTTTGACTGGAGGGAGGTTTTCAGGGTCTTTCTTGTATTCTCAGCCTTAACTCTGGCACGCATATTAATGAGTACCTGATTAGATATTTTATCGGCATCCATTTTATTTTCAATAAAATATACTTCGAGCTGACGACGGAAAAAGTCAGTCATTGCTTCTTGAATAAACTTATTTGTTATAGCCTTTTTAGTCTGGTTTTCATAAGAGGTCTGGGTAGAAAAAGATGATACTACAAAGATAATGCAG
>JAIDEF010000027.1 GCA_029054965.1 Eubacterium sp. | reverse complement strand
CTGTGGGTTTAATCATTTAAGAATTATGATATTATCAAAGAATAATGGTCATAATTAACAAAAATAATTGTTGTAATGAATGTATTTTTATTGTATAATGGTAGTTGTAAAAATTTGAGAGGAGCGTTTTTTTAATGAAACACCCAGAGATTATTAAAAAAATGACATTGGAACAGAAGGCGAATTTTGTTTCAGGTCATGACTACTGGCATTTAGAGTCAGCACCGGAGCTTGGTCTTCCGGAAATTATGATTACAGACGGACCTCACGGCTTGCGTAAGCAGAAGGGCAAGGATTATGTAGAGCCTGAAGGAGAAAAAAAGAGCGGCGGTATAGGTCTTGGAAACTCAGTTCCTACCACTTGTTTCCCTCCTGCTGCAACATCATCCTGCTCATGGGATGAGGATCTTCTCAGAGCAGAGGGCGAGGCTATGGGTCAGGAATGCTTAAAGGAAAAGGTTTCAACAATCCTTGGTCCGGGTACAAATATTAAGCGTTCACCTGTTTGCGGACGTAACTTTGAGTATTTCAGCGAAGATCCGCTGCTTGCAGGCAAATGCTCTGCGGCAGTAATTAATGGTGTTCAGTCAAAGGGCGTTGGTACTTCACTTAAGCACTTTGCTTGTAACTCACAGGAAGCATTCCGTATGGTGCTTAACGAGGTTATTGACGAAAGAACTATGCGTGAAATTTATTTCCCTGCATTTGAGATTGCTGTTAAAGAATCTCAGCCTTGGACAATTATGAATTCTTATAACCGTATCAATGGTGTTTATGCTTCACAGAACGAATGGCTTCAGGAAAAGGTGCTTCGTGACGAGTGGGGCTTTGAAGGTTTGATTGTTACAGACTGGGGTGCATCTGTTGACCGTATCCCTGGTTTAAAGGCAGGCACTGATCTTGAAATGCCTTCATCAGGCTCACTTAATTCAAAAAGAATAATTGAAGCTGTTAAGAACGGAACTCTTGATGAAAATGTTCTGAATGAGAGAGTTGACAAGGTGGTTGATTTGATTGTTAAGTCAAAGCCTGCTCTTGCTAAGACTCACACCTTTGATAAAGATGCTCATCATAAAATTGCTCAGAAGATTGCTGAGGGTTCAATGGTTCTTCTTAAGAATGACGATAGCCTCCTTCCTATTAAGAAGGGACAGAAGGTTGCAGTTATCGGCGAAATGGCTAAGGCTCCTCGTTTCCAGGGTGCAGGCTCATCTGTTATCAATCCGACAATGCTTTCAAATGCATTTGATGAAATGAAGAAACTTGGCGTTGATATGACATATGCACAGGGCTACTATAAGTCAGCTCCTACTAAGAAGGATAAGAACAGAAAGAGCGACGACCAGCTTATTAAAGAGGCTTGCGAGGCTGCTAAGGCTTGTGATATTGCTGTTGTTTTTGTTGGTCTTACTGAAGAATTTGAGGGTGAGGGCTATGATAGAGAAAGTATTGAAATGCCTTCAAACCACAATGCTCTCGTTTCAGCAGTAGCTGCTGCTAATCCTAATACTGCAGTTGTTCTTGCCGGCGGTTCTGTTGTTCATATGCCTTGGGTTGACGATGCTAAGGCTCTTCTTAACTCAGGCTTAGGCGGTCAGGCAAGCGGTGCTGCAGTTGCTAACATTCTTACTGGTGCAGTTAACCCATCAGGTAAAACATCTGAAACATATCCGCTTTCATTCAGTGATAATCCTACATACGGCAATTATCCCGGCGGTCCTGTTACAAGTGAGCACAGAGAGTCAGTATTTATCGGCTATCGTTATTACGATGCTGCTAAGAAGGAAGTTCTCTTCCCATTCGGTCATGGTCTTTCATATACCACTTTTGAATACAGTGACATTAAGCTTTCTGCTGATAAGATTAAGGATACAGACACTGTAACAGTTTCATTTAAGATTAAGAATACAGGCAGCGTTGACGGTGCAGAGGTTGCACAGGTTTATGTTGCTGATAAGGAGTCAACAATCTATCGTCCTGTTAAAGAGCTCAGAGCCTTCAAGAAGGTATTCATTAAGGCAGGCGAGGAGGCTGAGGTTTCACTCGACCTTTCCAAGAGAGCATTTGCTTTCTATAATGTTGAGCTTGGTGACTGGCAGGTTGAAACAGGTGAGTTTGATATTATGGTTGCAGCTTCAAGCCGTGACATCAGATTAACAGCTACAATGACAGTTGAATCAACTGTTGATGCTGCAATTCCTGATTACAGAGCTTCTGCTCCTAACTATTACAACGATGTTGCAAACATCACACGTGACGATTTTGCGGCTGTTTACGGTGCATTGCCAAGTCCTGAAATTGATAAGAGCAGAAAGATTGATTTGTACTGCTGTCTGAATGACGCTCGTCATACAAAGTGGGGCGGCAGACTTTGCGGTCTTATTGAAAAGATTATGTCAGGTATGGGCAGTGATGCCAACGGTGATGGTAAGATGCTTGCTGCAATGGCAACACAGATTCCAATCCGTAACTTCATCGCAATGAGTATGGGTGCATTCTCACCTGCCCAGGCAGAGGGTCTTCTGAAAATGCTTAATGATGATGAATCAAGTTTTGTTGGTTTCAGTGCAATCTTCTGGAGATTAGGTGCTACAATTGCAAAGCTTCCTGCACTTCTCAGCTCTATTTAATAAAAATATTCAAGCAGTCCGTTTTCGGACTGCTTGTTTTAATAAAGGGAGAGTAAGAAAATGACTCAAGTAAAGTTTTATGACAGTGTTTCGGATGAGCTTTTAAAATTTGCGGTTATTATTTCAAAAACAAATGGCAAATGGGTGTTCTGTAAGCATAAAGAGCGCAATACATATGAAGTTCCTGGAGGTCACAGAGAGAAAAATGAGGATATAGTTGATACTGCACGAAGGGAGCTTTATGAAGAAACGGGTGCACTGAAATTTGATTTGAAACTAATTTGTGTTTATTCGGTTACAACAGAGGATAATTTTGACGGACAGGAAACCTTTGGTCTTCTTTGCTATGCTGATATTTATGAGTTTGAGGAAAAGCTGCACAGTGAAATAGAAAAAATTATTATAACCGAAAAACTGGTTGAGAACTGGACATATCCTTTGATTCAGCCTGAATTGATAAAAGAGGCAAAACGCCGAGGGTATATAGAAGAAAACACCAAGAAAGCGTAGCCTTTCTTGGTGTTTTCTTTTATTTGACGATTTGAAAGTGTTTGGTTAATAGCGATAGTTGCCGTTATCATCCTTTCTGCAGAGTATATAATCAGCAGAAACACCATAGTAATCACACAGCTTTATTAAATGCCTGATTGGCAGTTCATTTGCACCTCGCTCATATCGTGCATACATTGTTTGTGATGTTCCTAAATAGGCGGCTATTTCCGTTTGTGTTTTATCGTTGTCTTCACGCAGGCTTCTGATTCTGTCTATATATGTCATATATTTATTACCTCCATTACTGTTATTATACTATAGTAAATAAGTTTACTATTGACTTTAGTAAATATTTTTACTATAATATAGTAAAACACTAGCTTTGTTGCCAAACAAAGAATAAAATCAAGGAGAAATTGTTATGGATAATGCGGGAATAGAAAATGGTGTAATAATCAGTAAAGAGGAATTTGAAAGGTATAATAAGCTTAAAACCTTTCGCAGAAATTCAACAGAGCAGTTTGATATGATTAAAATCCTGGTTTTTCGCTTAAATGTTTTTATTAATCTGCTTATTGAAAATAACGATGACCGTGAAGAAATTATATCTAATATTCAATTGGCAATTGAGGAATTGAGCGACAAGTGCAGTGATTATCAAAAACTGATTGAAAATCAAAAATAAATCTATGATATTTGCATCAACACCCGAATACAAATCTTCGGGTGTCATTTTTTATAATTATATTGTACATTTTGTTTTATTATGTTAAAATTATAATATATATATTCTAGGAGGGGTGAATGTGAAAAAACTGTTTTCAATTTTTATCGGAACAGCTATGTTTATTATGATTTGCTTTTGCATTTCTATTTCTTCCTTTGCCGCTCCGTCACAGGTTACTGATATTGAAAAAACTCAGATTTTAAACAGCACAGTTTACTATTCCTTCAATGCGTCGAGCAAAACTCTAACAATAAGCGGTGAGGGGTCAGCACCGAGCTTTTCTCAGAGCCAGAATATGTCTGACTCACAGCCGTGGTATGGTTGGAAAAATGACGGTTCAATTGAGCGTATTATTGTTGAAGAGGGGATTACATCTCTTGGAAATTATTTCTTTCATGGTATGACTGTCAGTGATATCAGTCTGCCGTCAACTCTGAAAACTATAGGCAGCTATTGCTTTGCCTATAGTTCGCAGATAAGAACAATTGATCTTAAAAATACAGTCAAAATTAATAACAATGCCTTTTATATGTGCTATGGGCTTGAAGAAATAAAGATTCCGTCAACTGTTACGAGTATAGGCAAATCGGCTTTTGCAAGCTGTAAAGTGCTTAATAATGTTACATTCGGTAATCAGTATATGACTGTAACTGTTTATGAAAAGGCTTTTTTCAAATGTCCTGAGCTGAGTGAAATGACTATTCCGTTTAATGCTAAGCTTATGAATTGTTCTGTCGGTTTTACTGACGGTGATGTTGTTCAGGAAAACTTTACTGTTAATGCTTATGCCGATTCTGCTGCATATACTTATGCGAAAAAGTATTTGATGAAGGTTAATACGCTTGATGAAATGGTTATTAATCAGGGTGCTGATTTAGACCGTAAATATTTCAGTGATAATCTGAACGACAAAATGATTTTTATTTTTACACCTGAACAGAGTGCAAGCTATAGTTTTTGTCTGTCAGGCAGTATCAAAGCTGAGTGTGTGCTTACCGATTCAAACGGGAAAATATTAGAGCAGGTGACATATAATCCGCTGACTGACAATCAATGTGAAATTAGCAGTGATTTTGTTGGCGGGAATACATACTATTACACTATTTCAAGTCTTGGTACTATGGGCGATTTTAATATAAGTCTGCTTCCTGTAGGTATTGACAGGATTGAGATTGACTGGAGCTTCGATTTTAAGGCTTCTGGTTTATCTGACGGCAGGCTGGATGTTGCAAGGCTAATCAAAGGGCACAGTATTAATTTTGTATATGCAGACGGATTTGTATATTCATTGCCATTTGAGGATGGTGCAGATTATAACGGAATGAGCATAAGCTACAGCAATAAGCTGAATTCGTCTGTTACCTGCGGAGAGAATAATGATAGTATTATTGTGGGAGATACAGAGCTTCCGTTTACAATAAATATTGAGCATAGCTATAAAACGGAAATTATTGAGCCAACTATCACAAGCGGCGGTTATACACGTCATACCTGCGTTCTTTGCGGTGATGAATATACAAGTGATTATACTGACCAGCTCGGAAGAACTGTTTATGGTTATGTTAAGGTTATGGCAAATCCTGAAGGCGATTTGCTTGAAAATTCAAATATCAGTGATATATATATTTATAACAATAAGGGTGAGGTTATTGCCGTTACCAATGAGGATGGCTTTTTTGCTGCCGAATATGCATATGATTATATTGTTATTGAAAGCTATGCAGGACCAAACAGAAAAATTGCAATTGACAGTGAATCTGAAAATCTTGGTGATATAGGCATTGTATTTTGTGATTTTAATGAAGATGGTTATGTTAATGCCAAGGATTTTGCATTGATTAACAGTGTGAACGGCGAGTATGATTCTTCAGGTGGTTATGAAAGTGTAGATGTAAACAAAGACGGAGCAATTGATTTTGATGATTGGAGCTATGCAAAAAGCTACTTTACATATGGTAAATTAGACGAAAGTATCTATAAATAGGAAGTTTTTTTAGTCGATTTATGGATTGCAAATTGACAGTTATTAAGATATAATATAATTTGTTATAATATCTTTATATATAAATAAGGGAGGCATTTATGAAAAAGGTTGCAATTATTATGGGCTCAGACAGCGATTTGCCAATCGTTACCCCTGCAATTAAGCAATTAAAGGAATTAGGTATTGAAACAGAGGTCAGAGTAATGTCTGCTCACCGTACACCGCAGGAGGCTAATGAGTTTTCCTCAAAGGCTATTGAAAACGGCTTTGGTGTTATTATTGCTGCAGCAGGTATGGCTGCTCATCTCGGCGGTGTTCTGGCTGCTTCAACAACATTGCCTGTTATCGGTATTCCTTGTTCGGCAAAGGTGCTTGACGGTATGGACGCTATGCTTGCAACTGTTATGATGCCGCCCGGTATACCTGTGGCAACTGTCGGCGTTAATGCTGCTAAGAATGCGGCTATCCTTGCTGCAGAAATTATTGCAGTTGGTGACAGCGAGCTGATGGCCAAGCTGCAGAATATGAGAATTGAAATGGCACAGCAGGTTCGTGAAAAGGATGCTGCTCTTCAGGAAAAGCTAAAGGAGATTTAACTATGGAAAAAAGTTTCAGCGAAAGCTATGCAGCAGCAGGTGTTGATGTAACTGCTGGTTATAAATCAGTTGAACTGATAAAAGAAAGTGTAAAAAGAACTAATATTGCAGGTGTTCTTGGCGGTATCGGCGGATTCGGCGGTATGTTTGAGCTGCCAATCAGCGAGTATAAAAATCCTGTTCTTGTTTCAGGTACAGACGGCGTTGGTACAAAGATTAAGTTAGCTTTTCTTATGGACAAGCACGATACAGTCGGTATAGACTGTGTGGCAATGTGTGTGAACGATGTTGCCTGCTCAGGTGCTAAGCCATTATTTTTCCTGGATTATATTGCCTGCGGAAAGAATTTTCCTGAAAAGATTTCTCAGATTGTTGCAGGTGTTGCTGAGGGCTGTGTTCAGTCGGGCTGCGCACTTGTTGGCGGAGAAACTGCAGAGCATCCCGGTATGATGCCTGAGCACGAATATGACCTTGCAGGATTTACTGTTGGTATCGGCGAAAAGGACAAGCTTGTATCCGGTGAGTATCTTGCTGAGGGGAATGCACTTATCGGTGTTGCATCATCAGGTATTCATTCAAATGGCTTTTCTCTTATCAGAAAGGTGTTTGATATTAACGAGCAGACTATTTCCGTTAAGTATGACGAGCTTGGCACAACACTTGGTGAAGAGCTTATTACTCCTACAAGAATTTATGTTAAGCCGCTTCTCGCACTTATGGATGGAGTAAGAGTGAACGCGATTTCACACATCACAGGCGGCGGTTTTTATGAAAATGTTCCAAGAATGTTAAATGACGGCTTTACCGCTGTTATTGAAAAGGAAAAGTGCTTTAAAAAGCCAATCTTTGATTTGATTCAGAAAACAGGCAATATCCCTGAAAGAGATATGTATAATACCTTCAATATGGGTACAGGCTTGGTTATTGCTGTTGATGCTGATAAGGCAGACGAAGCAGTTCGTATTCTTAAGGATAATGGTGAGGATGCTGCCGTTATCGGTGAAATTAAATCAGGTGAAAAGGGTGTAGAGCTGGTATGATGAATATTGCTGTTCTTGTTTCAGGCGGCGGAACAAATCTGCAGGCACTTATTGATGCCCAAAACCGCGGTGAAATAAAAAACGGAAAAATCACCTGTGTTGTTTCATCAAACCCTGATGCCTATGCTCTTGAAAGAGCTGAAAATAATAATATCGCAACTAAGATTGTTAATCGTAAGGATTATGATGACCGTGCTGCTTATACTGCCGACGTTCGTGATGCATTGCTTGATGCCAAGGCAGACCTTGTGGTTTATGCAGGTTTTATGACAATTCTTGATGAGCAGATTGTTGAGGCGTTTCCGAATAAAATGATGAATGTTCATCCTGCACTTATTCCGTCCTTCTGCGGTAAAGGCTTTTATGGCTTGCACGTTCATGATGCTGTGCTTGCAAGCGGTGTTAAGCTGACAGGAGCAACAGTTCATTTTGTAACTGAGGACTGCGATGCAGGCCCTATAATTATTCAGAAGGCAATTGACGTTAAAAATGATGATACCTCACAGACTCTTCAAAAAAGAGTTATGGAGGAATGCGAGTGGAAAATACTTCCTAAGGCAGTTTCTCTTTTCTGTGAGGGCAGAATTAAAATAATCGGCAATAAAACAGAAATTATCTGAGGTGACAATATGGAGATTAAATCACTGGCTGAAGAGCTTAATACAAATACATATCCCGGCAGGGGAATTGTTATCGGTAAATCAAAGGATGGCAAAAATGCTGTTATTGCATATTTTATTATGGGCAGAAGTGTTAACAGCCGTAACAGAATTTTTGAGGTTAATGACAGGGGCGGCATCCGCACAAAGGCTTTTGATGAAAGCAAGATGGAGGATCCGAGTTTAATCATTTATAATCCTGTGCTTAAGCTTGATGGCAAAACAATTGTTACAAATGGTGACCAGACCGATACAATCTATGACTTTATGAGTGAGGGACACTGTTATCGTCATGCTCTTCTTACACGTGAGTTTGAGCCTGATGCGCCTAATTATACCCCAAGGATTTCGGGTGTTGTTAAGCCGAACGGTGATTACGTTCTTTCAATTCTTAAGTCGAATATGGGTAAGCCTCAGTGCCTGAGATATTTCTTTGAGTATCCTGCAGAGGCAGGTCTTGGTCATTTTATTCATACATATAAATGTGACGGTGACCCGATTCCAAGCTTTGAGGGCGAGCCTACACCTGTTGAAATTGACGGTGACATTGATTCATTTACAAATATGATTTGGGAAAATCTTAATGAGGATAATAAGGTTTCACTTTTCACACGTTTCATCAATCTTGAAACAGGTGAAGAGGATACCAGAATTATAAATAAAAATAAATAAAAATAAGGGTGACATTGCGTCACCCTAAAATGCTATATACGGAGGAAGTTATGAAGGTACTTGTTGTTGGAGGCGGCGGACGTGAGCACGCCTTAATCAGAAAAATAAAGGAATCTAAAAAAGTTGACAGCATTGCGTGCTGTCCGGGTAACGGCGGAATATCATATGATGCTGATTGCTATAATGTTTCAGCCACAGATATTGAAGGTGTTGTTAATCTTGCTAAGGAAATCAAAGCGGATTTTGTTGTTGTTGCACCTGATGATCCGCTTGTTGCAGGTATGGTTGATGCTCTTAATGAAGCCGGCTTTCCTACCTTTGGTCCAACGGCAAACGCTGCAATTATTGAAGGCTCAAAGGTCTTTTCAAAGGATTTGATGCTGAAGTATAATATCCCCACTGCTGAATATAAGGTTTTTGACAAGGCAGAGGATGTTATTGAATATATTAAAGAGAAGAATGAATTTCCGACTGTTATTAAGGCTGATGGTCTTGCTCTGGGTAAAGGAGTAATTATTCCTGAAAGCTTTGATGAAGCTGTTGCAGGTGTTAAGGAAATTATGGAGGATAAGATTTTCGGTGCATCCGGTAACAATGTTGTTGTTGAGGAATTTTTAACAGGACCTGAGGTTTCTGTTCTTGCATTCACTGACGGCAAGTGTGTTAAGCCGATGGTATCATCAATGGACCACAAGAGAGCACTTGACGGTGACAAGGGTCTTAATACAGGCGGTATGGGTACCGTTTCTCCAAACCCATATTATACTGATGATATAGCAAAGGAATGTATGGACAAAATTTTTATTCCTACTATTGAGGCAATGAACAAAGAGGGCAGAACATTTAAGGGCTGTCTGTATTTCGGATTGATGATTACACCAAAAGGACCTAAGGTTATTGAATATAACTGTCGTTTCGGCGACCCTGAAACACAGGTTGTTCTGCCAAGACTTAAAACTGACATTATGGATATTTTTGAGGCGATTAATAATGAAACACTTGATGACCTTGATATCCAGTGGAGTGATGAAGCTTGCACCTGTGTTATTATGGCATCAGGCGGCTATCCGAAATCATATCCGAAGGGAATTGAAATCAGCGGCCTTTCTGAGGGTCAGCTTGAGGGTGTAACGGTTTATCACGCAGGAACAGCAATCAATGATGATAAGCTTGTGACATCAGGCGGTAGAGTTCTGGGTGTTACTGCACTCGGCAGGGATTTGAGCGAAGCGCTTGAAAAATCATATAAAGCTGTAAATGAGATTAGTTTTGACGGTGCACATTACAGAAAAGACATAGGACAAAGAGCATTAAATGCTTTGAAAAATTAACAAATTTTTAAATTTACAAAAAGTTATTGACAATTATACAAAATGGAATTATACTACAAATGAATTAAATGTATAATATTATTTAGAACAGAGGTTATATTATGGCAACTGTAAAGAAAAGTAAGAAAAAGGTAATTGCAATTGTTTGTGTTGTGCTTGCAATTGTGATTGCTGTTACATCAATCGTTGTTGTAACAAAATCAAAAAGC
>JAIDEF010000269.1:3587-9992 GCA_029054965.1 Eubacterium sp. | reverse complement strand
TCCATATCTAAATCGTCAATACCAATATTTTTGCTGGTCTTCTTATAACGTAAAAACAGAATTTTATTAAATCCTGCTCTGCCTGCTCTTTTAACGATTTCATTGAAAAGGGGAAAGGTTTCGGTTGTAATCAAAAGGTTAAGACCTGCTTTTTTCCCTGTGTTCCTTTTATAGATTTTTGCAGCATTAAATGCTGTTTCAATATCTTCAGGCTTATGTACACTGAAATGTACATTGCCGAAAACCCTGCATTGCTTTGCGAATGTGTCAGTCATCGTCAGTCCGTTTGTAGTCATATTCGGAAGTATATTTTTGCTGCGGGTATATTTTGCGAGCTCAATAATGTGGGGATAGAGTGTTGGTTCTCCGCCGCCAAAGGATACTGAAAGAACAGATAATTTTGCAAGATTGTCTATGATTCGTTTGGCTTTGTTCAAGTCAATATCGGTATTGCCGTCAGTTTTAATCGTATTATAACATCCTTTGCAGTACATATTGCACCTTGTTGTAACGGCAAAATGAGCATCAAGCGGTGATGACATTATGTTCTCAACATAATGTGCGTTTGCATTTTTCTTTATTCCTATGGCATCTGCCATTGCATTATTTATATATCCTACAAAGCCAGGCTTTTCAAAATAGATTACAGCACCGAACTTTTCTCTTCTTGTTTTAATAATCATGTGTTAATCTGCCATTTCAGTTAATATCGGGTCGATTAAGGCGCCGCAAAATGCCATAATTCCGACTAAAGCAAGAGCTGTTAAAAAGATAGACAAGGCAATCATCGGTGCAATTCCTGCATTGTGCTCTATTATCTGTCGGTGACAGAAACGCACGATGAAATACAGGCAAATGGCAGGAACTAAACCGATTATAAATATTTCAATCCAGTATTCTTCAAATGTGCCATAGTTGCCTATACAAGCCATAATAACGCCGAATATTGCAATAATGATGCACAGGGGGATACTGATTATATTATATCTTTTGACGGCTTTATCGTAATCAAATTTATCACTGTTCTCAAGCTTAGGCAGCTTGATTAATGAGGTGAACCATATTATTATCATTGCAGGCAGTATAGCCATAGCCTGATAAATTACTGAAAACACAAGGTAGCCTGAACCGCCTGAGAAGTTTGCCATATTAAATGGTCTTACTTTTAATATCTTACGCTTTTCTTTATCCTTTTTCATATTAACAGCCCTCCTTGATTTGATTATAATTTATAGAACAGTGTATTGTCAAATAAACATATTCTAAAATATGTATAAATTAAATATAACAAAAAACCACAACAGCTTTCGCCGTTGTGGTTTTTATTATGATACGTTAATTAACTTAACTTAATTATTAGCTGCCAAGTGTCTGGAGCAGGTCAACAAGTGAAGCGATAACGGTATCTGTATCATCCTGAAGCATATCAAGTACCTGGTCAACTACTCCGGAAATTGTATCGTCAGCACCGCCAAGCAGACCGCCGATTAAGCTGCTGATCTGGTTGTAGTTATCACCGCTGTTGATTGTATTAATTAAGTATCTGAGTATAGCAATAAGTACTTCTGAAGAATCACCCTGTACAAATACTCTTGAGCCGTATGTTGCAGCCTGTGATGCACTTACGATAGTAGTACCGTGGCTTGCAAGCTGTAACCAGTCAACTGCGTTGAGCTTGATTCCAAGAGGTGTACCCTTAATCTTAATCAAACCAAGAACATTGTTGATTAATGGGATGAGCTTATCACCTGCAAGAACCTGTGATAATGTCTTGTTAAGGTCATAAACATCAATTGAGAAGTTCTTAATGCCTACCTTGCCGAGAAGTCCGTTAAGGTCAACATCGAGTGCATCAAACAGAGTATCAAGAAGATCATTAAGATCAACGATAGGTCTGATTGCATCAGCAAGAGCTGAGATAGGAGTAAGCAGATTGTCAATCATCTGGCTTAAACCGTTGTTGCCGATGAACAGTGCAAGGTTAGGAATCATTGCTGTTACTGTCTGGAGAGGAGCATTGAGAACATCCTCTACGATATCCCAGATAGGATTAATTATGTCAAGGAGAATTGCATCATATTCCTTGTTGATATCCTGTCTGTACTGATACTGTGTCTTAATGTTGTAGCAGCTGAATGCCTCGAGAAGAGGAACGATTGATGATGAGTAACCGTTTGAGCCGGGAACACGAACTAAGTCGAATAAACCAAGCTGTGCGTCATTCAGAAGTACATCAAGTACACCGTAAAGCGGACGAAGTACAGCAACGAGTGCGTGGAAGAAGCTGTCTCTGTCTGTAACGCCCCACTTAAGTGAATCTGCGTTAACATTCTTCCAGGAGCCTGCATTAGCAATTACAGATGCAGGACCTTCAAATGTCTTACCATAGCTCTTATCTGTAAGAAGCTTAGCAACATTAGCTGTTGTAAAGTCTATATCAGTCTGAGCAAGGAGTGCTGTCAAGCCGAGGTCATCATTTATCTTAACGCCCTCGATTGCACCGTAAAGACCTGTAGCGAGCTTGCTTACAAGACTGTCTGTGAACAGATTCTTTGTTACAAGTTCATTAAGGTTAAGCAAGCTTGCAATCATACCGTCAAGCATTGGAGGAAGGTTCTTTAAGAAGTCAACTTCCATGCCTTCAGGATAAGAGAATGAATACTGACCTGTCTTATACTTTGTGTAATCCCAGAAAGCATTTGTTGGCTCACCTGCGATGAAGTAGAAGATTGCCATTATAATCTGATCATCAGATGCTGTGCTTAATGTGTTAAGTACACTTGAGATTACTGCTGTAAGAACGTCACTGTCCTTAATCTTGTCAATGCCAAGAAGGAGTGTCTTAAGAGCAGGAATGTTAGTTGTTAATGTCTTAGCAATATATCTAAGAACTGTGATTAATACTTTACCCTGGTCAACATTACCAACCATCTTACCGGTTAAGTAGCTGCCGTTTGCACCTGTTGCAGCACTTGTGTAAGTCATCTTATCGCCAAGGCTGATTAATGCGTTCCAGTTAATGTCATAAAGCTTAAGGCTTCTGACAGTTGGGTTATCATTGCTTGCAAGAACTATTCTTACAATAGGTATAATCAAATCTTCTATATTTAATTTAGAAAGATCTGTAAGGTCAAGATCAATCTTAGTCTTAACACCAAGAACCATACCAACTACTGTACCAAGGTCAACACCTAAAGCAGATTCAACCTTGCCATTGATATTGAGTGTTTCTGCAACACTTGCAATCAAGCCGGTAATCGGAGCAAGAAGATTGTTGAGTAACTGTGATAAGCCATGAGCATCAAGATACATTGCAAGATTTGGAAGTAATTCTGTTAATGTGTCAAATGGCTTATCAACAAGCTTGTTAATAAGTGAGTTGCTTGTGTCACCTGCAATCGGATTTAAGATGTCTAATAACAGGTTATCCTTAGCAGCATTAATGTCATTCTTATACTGATTATAAGTCTTGACATTTGAAAGCTTGAATGCCTCCATAAGAGGAATGATTGCACTGTTATAACCGTTTGTACCTTCAATCTTGAGGTCTGTAAGCTCCTTAAGTGATCTTAAGTCAAGCTTAATGGTTGATGTAGTGCTTCTTGCACGTTTGCCGTCTCTGATGTTCAGAGTAAGCACACCGTTCTTTAATTCACCTGTAATCTTGATCGACATTGTGTTGCCAAGAGCAAGCTCCTTATCAATCTTGAGAGAAAGTGTATTAATTAATTCGCTTACTGCATTGTTGAGTTCAAGAGTACCCTCACCGAGGAATACCTGAAGAACACTGTTAAGCGGACGAAGTACAGCAACAAGAGCGTTTACAAAGCCCTGCTGAGCTTTTGCTGAGCCGTCTGTGAAGCCCCAGTTAATGTTCTTAACATTCTTCCAGCTTGACTGAGCAGCAATTGCGTTAGCAGCTGAAGAATATGTTGCGCCGTAGCTTGTGTCTGTAAGAATCTTAGCAACATCCTTAGTAGATGTTACGATACCAAGCGGAGCAAGAACAGTCTTGATTGTTGGATCAAGATCGTCAAGTGCACCGTAAAGTGTAACTGCAAGCTTGGTAATAAGTTCGTTTTTGAATAAGTTTGTGCTGAGGATGCCCTTAAGGTCATCAGCACCGAGGTTTACACCGAATGAGCCGAGGAGAGGGAAGATATTCTTAACAAGATTGTCAAGAGCATCAACACCCTGATCTGCCATTGCCTTTGTCATACCTGCAGGGTATTTGAAGTTTTCGGTCATCTCCTGAAGATACTGAGCGAATGTCCAGTAAACAAGAGTAGGACTGTCTGTTAATTCAAGTACCTGATTTAACAGCTTAAGAATTGATTTTGCGTCAAGATCACCGGCTTTAATAAGTTCGATAATCATAACCAGATTTTCATCATAATCTTCATTCAATTTAATGATAGCGAGAAGAACATCCAATGTGTTGCCGTCAAGAAGTGTTTCAAGAACATACTCAAGGATGTAAACTAAAGCAGCCTCAGGTGATGATGAGTAAAGCTTTGACCAGCTAATCTGTCTTAATTTGAATTCTAATTTAATGCCTTTTTTCTCAAGTGCATTATTGATAGCTACATTGATAAGAGGAATGATGTTGTCGCTTGTCAGCTCACATCCAATAATTCCTTCGTAAGTCTTAACATTAGCTAATGTATCAGCCATGTTAGCTACAGAAATAAGTGTTGACTTGAGTGTAGGTGATGCTCCGTTTGGAAGCTGATTTGTCTTAAGACCGAATATCTTTCCTAAGCCTCTTACTTCCTTGGTAATCGGAGCAACAATTCCCTTAAGAAGTGATCCGATAGTACCGCATTCGGTAATATCATCATCAATGAATCCTGCAATACCCTGAATTGATTGAATCAATGTGGTTACAGGTGCCTTAAGGAATTTGTTGAGAAGTTCTGAAACAGGAGTAAGGATAGCAATTAAGGTCTTATCATAATAGCCGGTTTCAGCCTTATCCTTCTTCAGTGCTTCAATAGTTTCCATCTTGATGTCATTCTTTGTGCAGAACATACCAAGAAGTGGTGTAAGTACTGTCTGATACCATCCTGTTTCAACAAGAAGTACACCGAGGATTGAGGTTACAAGTCTAAGTGAAGCAGAAAGTCCGTCATAGAAAGCTTCCTTTCTGTCCTCTGCATTGCCCTTAATACCCCAATCAATGCTTAAGTTTTTATAGTTATGACGTGAAGAAGCCTCAGACATAATTGTCCATGTGTCATATTTAGCAAGCTTCTTCTGGGCATCTTTGTAATCACCGAGTCTGATACCTACAGCATCCGGTGAGATAATGCCGTCGATTGCCTCAACAAGCAGGTTGTACTTCAATGAGCTGTTATTATCATAAGTATCATAGAAGTTTGCAAGCAGGTTATCAGCAATTTTTTCAATTAATGCATAAGTTTCAACAACAAGTCCGGTAAGTGCGTTGTTTGTGTATACCTTCTTAGGATCAACTTTACCGTCTTTAGCAGTAAGGTTTTCACTTTCACCTGTGATGAAGTACAGATACTGGTTAACCAAAAGAACAATATCAGTAGCGATTTCTTTGTCCTTACCAAGGTTAATATCCATACCTAAGAATCTGTCTAACAGTGATACAATACCAGCGATTAAATTCTCAGCTGAGTCTAATGAGAATCCGTTCAGGCTGCTATCAGAAAGGAGAGAAGAAAGCATCTTGTCAAGATTTCCGATTAGATCTTTTGCGTTGCTTAAATCGCTGCTTGAATAGTTAGCAGATGTAGCCTTTGCAGCAGGAGCTGCTTCAAGGTTTTTGATTAATGGAAGTGAAGGCATCTGGAATCCGCCTTCGTCATCAGCGGCTGCTGATGCAACAAAACCATTTACACTCTGGGTGCTTGGTTTGTTGAAATGTGCAATTAAGTTCTTAATAACCTCAACAAGTCTTGAAACGTTTGAGATTAAGAAATAAGCGTTGTCTTTTGAAAGACCTGTCATTTTGTTGTTAGGATCAGTATTAACATCTGTAAATGTGAATGAATACTTATCCTCACGTGTGAGTTGGAATACGCTGTTTGCGATGTCAGTGATAATGCTTTGCTCACCGAAGCCGCCAAGTGATTTCAGCAAGCCGATGATGATTGTAAGATTGCTTGAAATCTTATTATCAGTTGCAATTACATTATCAACAAGATCAACAACTGAATTCATCCAGTTTTCAACAAGCAGCTCTGCGAAGCAGTCAAGAATATCGACTGAATCCGGATTAGCTGCGTATGACTTAAATCTTTCAGCAAGTGAGTTAACAGTAGAAGTATAGGTTCTGCCTTCTGCAGTGATTTCCTTAGTGGAAATTCTGCCTTCATAGCAGTAAACCCATTCATCCTTTGAAATGCCGTATTTTTCAGCGGCAAGGTTTTCCAT
>JAIDEF010000269.1:0-3577 GCA_029054965.1 Eubacterium sp. | reverse complement strand
CCATAATATCAAATAACTGAGGAATTGCAACAAAGATGTTGTTTAAACCTGAGAAAGCAATTCTGCCGTCATTATGATATCTTGTTGCATTTCTGAGTTCAGGAGTATCAACAAACTGATGAACAGACGCACCGAACAGAGTAGCGATTTCGTCAACGATTTCGCCAATAATGTCTCCGCCTGTGCCGTTGCCTATAGCATTACCGATTATAGTTTTTAAATCGTCAACGCAGGCACCGCCGAGCATCTTATCAACAAGGTAAATATTTGTGAGCTTAGGAACACTTGTTTCATATGTCATAAAGCATGTGAATACAGCATCCTCATTAGCCTCAAACAGTTTGTCGCTATCACTATATGTATTACCATTATATAAATAGCCTTTTTCAACCTTTTCAACTATTTTGCCGTTAGCATCTTTAACTGTGTAATTGTTGAAGTCAATGCTGTTGAAGTTGTCTTTTGTATACTTAACAGGAGCACAGAGAATTTGACCGTTCTCTTCAACTACCTCGCCGTTTTCGTCCATTACAACATTGCGAAGTTCTACTGTATTTCCGTCATAGTAAGAAATACCTTCAACGTTCTTTGCCTTCTGATCCTTCTTTGAAGCAAGGAGCCAATCCATAAGCTGCGGAAGAAGGGTGTTTAAATCCCATCCAACCTGTGCAATACCGATGTGTGAGCCGTTCTCCTGCAACATATCACGTAAGAAGAATGCACCGCCGGTGAAAGCACCAATAACTTCCAAATTAAGAATGTCATAGATTACATTATAGCCCTGGTTGCCTTCCTGATTGAAGAGAAGTGGAAGAACCATTTCGTCAATGAATACCGTTAACAGCGGCAAAAGACCTACAAGTGTATTGATAGGGTCTTTGCAGAGCTTTGCCCATATACCATCGATAACGGAAACAACATCTACGTCTGAATCAACAAGATCTGATATTAAGCCGGTAATCATATCGCCAACCTGTGTATCCGGATCCAAAACCCCCATAACAGTCTTGTTGAGTATATAGTTAACGATTTCTGTACCCATATCGTTAACCAAGCTGTAATCACCATTAAGAATAGCTTTTTGCTCGTCTGTAAGAACTACTTTTGCTTCTTCCTTTTCAGGCATATGAGAGTCAATGAATTTTTGGTAATCAATTTTGAGCTCCATATCTTTGCTGCTATCATTAACAAATGATGTGATACCGATTAAATCAGCAACAGTTTGATTATATGCATATGCTAAAGCATCTTCCAGGTATGTGTTGATTACATCGTAATCACTTGAAGCATCCTCAAAGTTAAGAGCTGCAAGATTTGTTCCGTCAGTCTGTCTTAATACCTGATCACGAATATTGTTGTTTGTAATGTAAGAAATACTCTTATAAGTACCATCCTTCATTGCAATTGAGTCGAATCTTTCTGCAGTGTAAGCACTGAAGAAAGCATCTCTCAGATTATTTGCATATTTAACGCCGTTCGGCTGATTGTTAGTGAAACTTGTATCAAGAACAAGACCGAAGTATTCAGATACATATGTGTTCTGAAGATTTTCCGGTAAAGTTAAATTAACATCAGCGCCAATAGTGTCTGTTGCACTGAAGCTTCCGTCAATGAAAAGCTTTCCGGGATGAGAAGAACGGCATGTTTCAAGAATAGAAGCAATATTCTTAGTTAAGCTGTCATCAAAAAGCTTTGTGCTGTCAAGATAGTCAGCAGGAAGCTGAGCCTCAACCATTTTGGTCAAGTCATCCATACTGTTAACCTGATCGCTGTATTTGATTGCAAGACCATTAACAATTTCAGTTTCGTATTTTTTTTCAAGAACATTGTTAAGAAAAGCGGTATCTGCGAGAGCTGACCAAGTGCTTTCATAATAAGGAGAAAGACTGGGATCGCCTGACATTGATGCCATGAAGTTACCTACAGTTTGAATTGTTACCTTTGTAGGATCTTCGAAACTTGGATCCATTGTACCAAAACAAGCACTGAAATAGTAAGCTAACAATTTTTCTCTGTAATTGTCAAGAGTAAGATCCTCAGGAATTGTAATTTCAAAAGGAAGTACTCCACCCATCATACCAAACAAATCAACATTGCTGTTTTTATGAGTGATTGCAGTACCGGTAGAACTAATGAGATTGAAATAGGTATATACATATTTCAATTCTTTACCCAAACCATAACAATAATATGTTAATTCAGCAAAATCGGTTATTTCATAACTAACGCCATAAACCTCTGAAAGCTCTTTGTTTTTTTCAGCATAAACTGCTTCAAGGGCAGTACGCTCTTCAGCGGTTGTGTTTGCTTTCATATACTCATCAGAATAATAGTTCTTCAAAGTATAAAGATTACTGTTTGTGTAGTTTGTATCCTCAACAGGATTTTTAAGATCATTCCATAATCTTTTCTCAAGCTCTTCTACATTATCAACAAGCTCAACATTTGCGATTGGTTTAAGGATATTATACCATTCTGTCAATGTATCTCTTGTTGACTGGCTGAGATCTTTGTTTGCTCTGTTGTCGTCACAGAGAGCATACAGTGTGTAGAAATCAAGAGCGCCATCGCTTTGCAGATAGTCATAGTAGCTTGGGTCTTTCGGATGACCTCCGCCTACTCTCTTGGCATAATCTGACTGACTTTCTTTAGCAAGTGCACCGATAAGTGTCGGCTGCAATGCCTGCAGAACATCAGTGAGTGTGGCTTTGTCCACGATTTCTGCCTTTTCTTTGTCGGTAAGCTTGTCATAAGTCTTACCATAGTCTTTGGCGTACTTTTGGAATACGCCATCGCCGACGAGTCCGATATTATTTATTAATAACTCGGGCAGCAGTTCGTCAGCTAAGTCATTTAGAGTTGCGAATGCTTCATCGGCACCGCAATTGGTCGACCAGATGCTGTCATTTTTTTCAGCAGCAAATGCTGTGAAACCAACGGAGCATGTGGTAACAACCATTACTACAGCTAAGAAAAAGCTGAGTATTTTTTTGCTCGTTCTCATAACTCTTCTCTCCTTTACATAGTATTCAACGAACTTGTTATTTGAAATTATACACTGCATATTGTGGTTTGCCGAAAAATGTTGTTCACAATTTTGTAACAAATTGTGAATTTTTGGACATAACTATACACGCGTGTAAAATCAAATACAATATATTTATACCAAATAATAAAGCACAAGTCAACACTTTTTTGAATTTTTTGAACAAACTGTTAACAAAGTTGCAAATTCGACATTTTTTTGATTGATTTTGTAAAATGGATTTCTTTAACACAATCCGCAATATTCTTTGTGAAAAAAAATAACAAAGAATGCGAAAAAACGACTTGGAATTTGTCAATGAAAAACACTTTACACCAGAAAAACACGCGTAAAGTGTTTGCACTTGACACATCTTTTTCCGCCTTAAAAAGCCTGTGAAAAATTAACAAAACAATAATAAATTGTAAATTTTATGTTAATATTTTTGAATGAATGAACAAAAAACATATGCTGTTTTTGGACAAATTAACGAATTTGTACTTTAACTATTCAATTTATTGACATTCTCATCCTTTTATGTGATAATTATCG